>DATMEI010000255.1:0-2357 GCA_035556995.1 Streptomyces sp. | reverse complement strand
GGTGCTCAACGGCGGTACGTACAAGGGCCACAGGGTGATCGGTGAGGACTGGATCCGCACCATGCTCACCAATCAGAACCCGGACATGGGCACGGAAGCGGCCCGCGGGCTCGGCTGGCAGCTGGACCAGCGCTTCTACATGGACGCCATGACCTCGCCGGTCAGCTTCGGCCACACCGGCTACACCGGCCCGTGTCTGGTGGGCGACCCGATCAACGGCAGTCTGTTCGTGTTCATGGCCAACAGGGTTCATCCCACGCGTAAATGGGGCACCGAAAGCGTCTACCGCCGCGCCCCCGCACGGCACTTGGCGCGCGCCGTGCCGGTGCGTCCCGCGGTCTCGCGCGCCGCCTGGTACTCCGGGCAGCGCAACGCGACCACCAGCACCCTCCGGGTCCCCCTGAAGCAGGCCGTCGGCGACGACGCCTCGCTGAGCTTCCGCCTGTGGTACGACACCGAGCCCTCCGACGTCTGCACGGTCGAGGCCACCACCGGCGCTCCGGGCGGGAACGCCGAGTGGCATCCCGTCGCGATGCGACTGCGGGTGCAGGACCACCGATGGAAGAGCGAAGGCGACTTCTCGGGCTTCTCGGCACGCCGGTGGCTGCACGCCGACGGAACGCTGCCGGACGGGGTGACCGCCGTGCGCTGGCGCTACGTCAACGACACCGAACAGCAGGGCAGAGGCATCTACCTGGACGACATCCGGGTGCTGAGCGGCCACCGTCCCGTCTTCATGAGCGTGCGGCCGCGTGACAACGCCCGTATCAAGGCGGACGGTTGGAAGCTCTCCGAGAACTGATTCCCGGCGCTGCTTCCCGCAGGAGCCGTGACGGACACGTACACGGACACGTCATTCAGAAGGGCTGATCAGAAGAGGCTGAGCAGCGCCTCTGTCGGGTCGGCGGGCTTGGAGTCGCGGCCGGGGCGGGCGAGTTCGAACCACACCGTCTTCCCCCGGTGCGTACGCCTGCTGCCCCATCCGGCGCTCAGCAGCCCGACCAGCTGCAGGCCCCTGCCGCCCTCGTCCGTGACATGGGCGCGGCGGCGGCGGGGCTGCACCAGGCCGGAGTCCCAGACTTCGCACACGAGCGTACGGTCCAGCAGCAGCCGTAGGCGTATGTCGCCCTCGCCGTGGCGCAGCGCGTTGGTCACCAGCTCACTCACCAACAGCTCGGCTGTATCGGCGAGTCCGTCCAGTTCCCAGGTGGAGAGCTGGTCCCGGGTCAGCTCGCGGGCACGGGCCACCGAACGCGGTTCGGCCGAGAGGGTCCAGTCGCCGACGGCACCGTCGGGAAGTCCCTGCACCCGGGCGACCAGCAGCGCGATGTCGTCCTCGCCGTGGTGGACGTTGAGCGTGGTGAGCACCCTGTCGGCGACGCTCTCGAGCTCTTCGGTGGCGTCGGTCAGGACCGCTCGCAGGGCTCCCAGGCCCTCGTCTATGGGGTGTTGGCGTGACTCGACGAGCCCGTCCGTGTAGAGCGCGATCATCGCTCCGTCCGGCAGCTCTATCTCTATCTCCTCGAAGGGCTCGCCGCCCACGCCGAGCGGCACCCCCTTGGGCACCTCCAGCAGCAGGGCCGACTCGTCAGGCTCGACCAGAACGGGCGGCAGATGACCGGCGTTGGCGATCGTGCACCGGCGGGAGACGGGATCGTAGACGGCGAAGATGCATGTCGCGAGATAGACCTCGGAGAGGTTGTCGCTGCCGCTGCGCTGGGACCCCGGTGCGTCTCCCAGGCCGCGGGCTATTTCGTCCAGCGCACCCAGTACCTCGGCAGGCTCCATGTCGGTGGTCAGCGCCAAAGTCCGTACGGCGGTGCGCAGTTCACCCATCGCGACGGCCGCACGCAGCCCTCGCCCCATCACGTCGCCGACGACGACGGCGGTGCGGTGACCGGGGAGTTCGATCACGTCGAACCAGTCGCCGCCAACCTCGGTGGCCGGATTGCCGGGCAGATAGCGGCAGGCGATGTCGAGGCCTGCGGCTTCCGGGTCGCCGGGCGGCAGCAGGCTGCGCTGGAGTATCAACGCACGTTCGTGTTCCCGGCGGTAGAGGCGGGCGTTGTCTATACAGACCGCGGCGCGGGAGGCCAGTTCGGCGGCCAGCGCCGCATCCCGTTCCCCGAAGGGCTCGCTGCCCTTGACCCGGGAGAACTGTACGAGTCCCAGCACCCGGTCACGGGCGACCATCGGCACGGCAAGCGTGGACTGCACGACGGCACCGAACTGGAGAGGAACCGTCCCGTCCTGGCCGGGTATGTACTGAACTCGCCCGCTGCGCAGGGCGTTTGCGCACGGCGTGTGGAAGGGATAGCAGTGCGTCGCACCGACGGTGACCGGGCTCGCCCCGGTCG
>DATMEI010000254.1:0-13189 GCA_035556995.1 Streptomyces sp. | reverse complement strand
CGGCAGCCTCGCCTCCAGCGACGCGATCGTCTCCGAAGCGCTCGCCTCACGTGCCGCGTTCGTCTTCGAAGCCTCCGCGGACGGCGCGGTCAAGACCGCCCGCAAGGGCGTCGGCCTCTTCCAGCTGGACGTCGAGGGTGTGGAGGCACACGCCGGGCTCGACCCCACCGCGGGGGCGAGCGCGATCGAGGAGGCCGCACACCAGGTGCTGCGCCTGGGCGCGTTGAGCGACCCGCCGGCGGGCACGACCGTCAACGTCGGTGTCCTGCACGGCGGTACGCGCAGCAACGTCACCGCCGGTCACGCCGTCGCCGGTCTCGACGTACGGGTCGCCTCCGCGGCGGAGCAGGCGCGGATCGACGCCGCGCTGTCCGCCGCGTCCCCGGTGAACCCGCGCACGAAGATCGAGATCACGGGCGACTGGAACCGCCCGGTCTTCGAACGCACTCCGGACGTGGCGCGGCTCTGCGAACTGGCCCGCTCCTGTGCCGCCCCGCTGGGCCTCGACCTGAGGGAGACGTCCGTGGGCGGTGCGAGCGACGGCAACTTCGTACTCGCCGCGGGGGTGCCCGTACTGGACGGCCTCGGCGCGGTCGGCGCGGGCGCGCACGCCCGCAGTGAGCACGCCACGGTCAGCGGCATGACGCAGCGCGCGGCGCTGACGGCGGGGCTGCTGGCCGCGTTCGCGGGGTGACGTAGGGGACGTGACGCGCCCGCGGTGACGTACGGGTGAACTGCCCCGGCCAGGACGGCCGTTCACTCCAGCGGACAAGGGCGGCCGACGACGGGAGCGCACGAACGACGGGGCCGTCCACATCCTCTGACCGCACTTCAAATACACCCTTCCGCAGTACAGTTGACTCTGTGTGCGCGGTCGCTTCCCCGCCACAGGCCCATCCGAGGAAGGGAAGTTGTGAGCATCAACAAGGGACTCGGCAAAGTCGGGGTGGCTCTGAAGTGGGACCCCAGTCCCATAGGCGCCCCGGTGCATGACCTCGACCTCATCGCCGCCACCTTCTCCAGCGACGATCCGTACGGAAAGCCCGCGTACCTCGTCCACTTCGACAGCCGCTCACCGGACGGCACCATCACGCTCAACAGGGACAGCCGCACCGGTCAGGGCTTCGGCCCCGACGAGGCCATGACCCTGGAGCTGGACCGGCTGGCCGAGTCGTACGTGCGTGTCGTCGTCGGCGTGGTCATTCAGCAGAGCGGCGGGCCGATGACGTTCGGCGATGTGGCGAACACCGCCATCGAAGTCTCCGAGGCGCACACCACGCTGGCGAGCAGCGACTTCTCGAGCGTCGCAGGCTCCATCGCCGCGACCGTCGCGGAGTTCACGCGCGCCGAGACGGGCGAGTGGGAGTTCCACGAGACAGTCACCGGGTTCGACACCGAACCGGAGTCCTTCGCGGGGGTGATGGGGAAGAAGCACCCCTGACACCGGCCCCGGCGCGTCCCGCTTCTGGCCGCATGTCCCCCTGGGACAGACTTGCCGAATGACCGAGTCCCAGGGGCCCCGTACACAGCAGACCGAACAGAGCCACTGGGCGAACCTCCAGCGGCCGCTGCGCCGCTTCCTGCGCACCGAGACCGGCAGTGCGGCGATGCTCCTGGGCGCCACCGTCGCGGCGCTGGTCTGGGCGAACGTCGACTTCTCCTCATACGAACGCCTGTGGGCGACGAAGCTCTACGTCGGCATCACCGACGACCGCATCTCGCTGGATCTGCACGACTGGGTCAACAGCGGGCTCATGACGTTCTTCTTCTTCGTCGTCGGGCTCGAGGCGCGCCGCGAGTTCGACATGGGGGATCTGCGCGAACGCCGCCGGGTCACCCTGCCGGCCCTCGCGGGCATCGGCGGCATGATCGTCCCCGTCGCGATCTACCTGGCGTTCAACGCCGGGGAGCCCTCCGCGCAGGGCTGGGGCACGGCGATGTCGACGGACACGGCGTTCGCGCTGGGCATGCTGGCCCTGGTGGGCCCGCGCTTCCCCAGGCGCCTGCGTGCCTTCATGCTCACCTTCACCGTCGTCGACGACGTCATCGCGCTCGCGGTCATCGCACTCGTCTACAGCGAACAGGTCTCCCGCGGCCCGCTGTTGACCGCGTGCGCTCTCTTCCTCGCGGTGCTGCTGGTCCGCGCCTTCAACGTGACCTCCGGGATCGTCTACGCGGCGCTGGGCTCGGCCTTGTGGGTGGCGATGCTCAAGTCCGGTGTCGACCCGGTCACCACGGGCCTGGCCCTGGGACTGCTCACGTACGCCTATCCGGCGGCACGCGGCGATCTGGAGCGCGCGAGCGGCCTGTTCCGGCTCTTCCGCGAACAGCCCACGGGCGAGCTGGCCCGTACGGCGCGGGTGGGCCTGACAGCGGCCATCTCCCCCAACGAGCGCCTCCAGGAAGTCTTCCACCCGTGGACGAGCTACGTGATCGTGCCGTTGTTCGCCCTCGCCAATGTGGGCGTGCCGCTGACGGGTGAGCTTCTCTCGCGTGCCTTCACCTCCCCCATCACCCTCGGCATCCTCGTCGGCTTCGTCCTCGGCAAGCCGGCCGGCATCGTCGGCGTCTCCTGGCTGGTGATGCGGCTCAGCCGGGGCCGGCTGCGTCCTCCGGTGGGCTGGGCCGCCGCCGCGGGCGGCGGCACGATCGCCGGCATCGGCTTCACCGTCTCCCTGCTGATCGCCGGACTCGCCTTCCACGGGGCCGAGTTGGAGGAAGCGAAGATCGGCGTGCTCAGCGCCGCGCTGTGCGCGTCCGCCATCACCTGGGCGCTGTCCAGGGCGACGGCGCTGCTGCCGCACCAGCTGCGGGCCCGTGCCCTGCTCGGTACGTCCGACCCCATCGTCGACCTGGCCTCGGTCGTCGACGACGAACGCGATCACGTACGCGGGCCCGCGGAGGCGGTGGTCACGCTGCTCGAGTACGGCGACTACGAGTGCCCCTACTGCAGCCGGGCTGATCCCGTCGTCCGTGACCTCCTCGCCCGGCACGACGACGTCCGCCACGTCTGGCGCCATCTGCCGCTGACCGATGTGCACCCCCACGCTGAGACGGCCGCCCAGGCCGTCGAAGCCGCCGCCGCCCAGGGCGCCTTCTGGGAGATGCACGAGTGGCTGCTCAGCCACCAGGAGGAGTTGCAGGTCACGGCGCTGGTGCGGCAGGCCAAGGTGCTCGGGCTCGACACCGACCGCTTCCGGGAGGACCTGCGCGAGCGTATCGGCGAGGACCGCGTCGCCGAGGACCTCGACTCCGCCGACGAGAGCGGCGTCTCCGGAACCCCCACCTTCTTCGTCAACGGCCGCCGGCACAGCGGCGGATACGACAGGGACAGCCTGTACGCGGCGGTGAAGGCCGCGCGGGTACGGGCGAACATGGGCCCGTAGCGCGTGTTACAGCACCCCCGGTCGCAAACCCCTCCATACCCTGCGGGAGCAGCACAGACCGAACCGGGAGACAACATGAACCGAGATGACCTGCCCGCCCCCGAGACGGGTCTGCTCCTGACCCACTTCCTGACCGTGCGGGACGTCGCACGCTCACGCTCCTTCTATTCGGACGTACTCGGCGGCAAGGTGGTGCTGGAGGAGAACCCGTGCATCGTCCGGCTCGCCAACGGCTGGATCATCATGAACCCCGGCGGCGGCCCCACCCCCGACAAGCCCGGCGTGACGCTGCGGCCGCCCGAGGATCCGCACAGCACCGCCGGCTTCCTCAATCTGCGCGTTGCGGACATCCAGGAGTGCTACCGCGAATGGAGCGCCAAAGGCGCTGAATTCCTCACCGAGCCCATCGACCGCAAGGCCGAAGTGCGCTGCTACGTACGGGATCCCGACGGCTATCTCATCGAGGTGGGGCAGGCGACGGGGCTCCTGGAGGGGATCCTCGCCGATCCTCCTGCGGGGCAGGGGTAGAAGCTCGCCGGTCCGGCGGGCGCGGCCGGCCGGCGCTGCACGTCAGTGCCGGTCGTGCCGGTCGCGCTGGTCGAGCCGTGTGCCTGCGCGGACGTTCCAGCGTCCGGCACGGCCGCTGAGCGAGGTGGCGGTCAGCGGTTCCACATCCACCCGCCACAGGCCCTGCGGCGGTGCGCCCAAGGCACTGAGCACCGCCGCCCGTACGACGTCCGGCTCCACCACGGCCACCACACGGCCGGGCTGCGCGGCCAGTTCGGCAAGCCACTGCCCGGTCCTGGCGCACAACTCCCGTACCGATTCGCCTCCGTGGGGCGCGCTCCCGGGATCCGACAGCCACAGGCCGACGCCAGCGGGGTCGGCTGCCGTCACCTCTTCCAGAGTCATCCCCTGCCAGCGCCCCATCGCGCAGCCCGCCGCCTGCTGCGCGGTCACCGCGTGCAGACCGAGCTCTTCGGCTGTCTGCTCGCAGCGGCGCGAGGGCGACACGAAGTTCCGTTCCACGGACGGCACTTCACCGGCTGCTGCGCCGGCGGCCCGCAGCCCGGCCGCGCTCAGTTCGCCTCCGGCGTCGAAACGGATTGCGTCGGACGCCTCGTTGCGGGCGGGCGAGATCAAAGTCACCCGGGTCGTCATCAGCCTCTCCTGCACCGTGAACAGCCGCTTTCCGTAGGGGAGTTGATCACATCGCCCCTTTGTGTCCGCATGCTGCCGTCTTGGCCGGACAGGCAGTATCGCGGTACGTTCCGCACGTATCGACGACGGCAGGGCGGAAGCCGGTGAGAATCCGGCGCGGTCGCGCCACTGTATGCCCCTTCCGGTTCGCTGCCGTGTGCAGCGTACGGGCGGGGTGAGCCAGACCCGCAGTGCCGTCACGAGCTCCACCGACAGGGACGCGAGTTCCCACCAGGAGGTCCTGCCATGGCACAGTCCATCGCCCCGCCGAGTTCCGGCACCGCCCCCGGCACCGCAATCCCGGCAACGCTGCCGGTGAAGGCGATCCTGCCCTGGGCTTTCTTCTTCGGTCTTCTGATGCTGGTCGCGCTGTACTTCGTCGGCGCGGAGCAGGGTGCCACCTCTGTCATCTCCGGCATGGGCGTGCACGAGTGGGTCCACGACGGACGCCACCTTCTCGGCTTCCCCTGCCACTGATCGGGAGAGGCACACACCTTGAACTCCGCCACTGTGAGGACTCTCCTCGTGCGCGGCATGCTCGCCGGTCTCATCGCCGGCGTGTTCGCCCTGGTCATCGCCTGGTTGCTGGGCGAGCCGCAGATCGATGCCGCCATCGCCTTCGAGGAGGCCCATTCGCACGAGCACGGCGGCGAGGAACTCGTCAGCCGCTCCGTGCAGTCCACCGCCGGTCTCGCGACGGGGGTGCTGGTCTACGGCGTGGCAATCGGCGGCATCGCCTCGCTCGCCTACAGCTTCGCCCTGGGCCGCATCGGCCGCTTCGGGCCGCGTGCCACGGCGGCGCTGCTCGCCGGTGCCGCGTTCGTGAGCGTCTACCTCGTGCCGTTCCTGAAGTACCCGGCCAACCCGCCGTCCGTGGGTGACCCCGCCAGCCTCGACAAGCGCACCGCTCTGTTCTTCCTCATGGTGCTGCTCAGCGTGCTGCTGGCCGTCGCCGCGACGATCGCGGGCAAGCGTCTGGCACCACGTCTGGGCAACTGGAACGCGACTGTCGCCGCCTGCCTCGGCTTCGTCTTCGTCGTCGGGCTCGCGTACGCCTTCCTGCCGTCGCTCAGCGAACTCCCCGAGCACTTCCCGGCTCTGCTGCTGTGGCGGTTCCGGGTCGCGACGCTCGCCGTTCATCTCGTGCTCTGGACGGCCTTCGGCCTGACCTTCGGTCACCTCGCTCAGCGGGCGCTGGGGGCCACGGCACGGGAGGAGAGGGAGCCGGCCGCGACGGCGGCGCCCGCCGCCTCTCGTTAGCGCTCCGGCCGGGATCCAAAGGTCTACCGGCTCACCGCTGCCGCGGAGCCCCGCCGAGGGCTCCGCGGCAGCGGCGTTCTCACGTGCGGGGCGGTGTCAGCGCCCGTGCACCTCTGACCGTACGGTGCGGGCCGCGGCGACGAGGTTCTCCAGCGCCGTCCGTACCTCGGGCCAGCCACGGGTCTTCAGGCCGCAGTCCGGGTTGACCCACAGCCGTTCGGCCGGGATGGCCACCAGCCCCTTGCGCAGCAGCGACGCCACCTCGTCGGCGTCCGGCACCCGCGGGGAGTGGATGTCGTAAACGCCGGGGCCGACCTCGCGCGGATAGCCGGTGGAGGCGAGCTCGTCCGCGACCTGCATGTGGGAGCGGGCCGCCTCCAGGCTGATGACGTCGGCGTCGAGGTCGTCGATGGCGGAGACGATGTCCCCGAACTCCGCGTAGCACATGTGGGTGTGGATCTGTGTGTCCGCGCGTACGGAACAGGTGGCAAGCCGGAAGGACTCCGTCGCCCACGCCAGATATTCCGCATGGCCGTCGGCCCGCAGCGGAAGGGTCTCGCGCAGCGCGGGCTCGTCGACCTGGATGACGCCGGCGCCCGCGGCCTCCAGATCCGCGACCTCGTCACGCAGGGCCAGTGCGACCTGCCGTGCGGTCTCGGCCGGCGGCTGGTCGTCCCTCACGAACGACCAGGCGAGCATGGTGACCGGGCCCGTGAGCATTCCCTTGACGGGACGCCGGGTCTGCGACTGGGCGTAGCGCGTCCACTCGACCGTCATCGGCGCGGGCCGTGAGATGTCGCCCGCGAGGATCGGCGGGCGGACGTAGCGGGTGCCGTAGGACTGGACCCAGCCGTGCTGCGTCGCGACGTAGCCGTCGAGCTGCTCGGCGAAGTACTGCACCATGTCGTTGCGTTCGGGCTCGCCGTGCACCAGGACGTCGAGGCCGGCCTGTTCCTGGAAGGCGATCACTTCGCGGATCTCGGCGGCGATGCGCTTGTCGTAGCCCTCGGCGTCCAGCCGTCCTGCCCTCAAGTCGGCGCGTGCGGTGCGCAGTTCGCTCGTCTGGGGGAAGGAGCCGATGGTGGTGGTGGGCAGCAGCGGCAGTCCGAGCCGGGCGCGCTGTGCGGCTGTCCTCTCCTCGTAGGGCTGCGAGCGGCGCGTGTCGGCATCGGAGACGGCCTCGCTCCGGGCCCGTACGGCCGGATCGCGCGTGAGTTCCGAGGAGGAACGGGACGCGAGGGCCGCGGAGTTGGCGGCGAGCATTCCCGCGATGACTTCGGTGCCCTCGCTCAGTCCCTGTGCCAGCGTGACGACTTCCTCGGCCTTCTGGCGCGCGAAGGCCAGCCAGCGCGCGATCTGCGGGTCGATGTCACGCTCGACGGCTGCGTTCAGCGGTACGTGCAGAAGTGAGCAGGACGGCGCGACGTCCACCCGGTCGGCGAAGCCGAGCAGCGAAGCCAGCGTGGACAGCGACCGCTTCAGGTCGTTGATCCACACGTTGCGGCCGTCCACGACGCCGGCGATGAGCCGCTTGCCGGACAGTCCGCCGGCAGCAGCCAGATCGTCGAGGTTGGCGGCGGCCCGGCCGGTGAAGTCCATGGCCAGGCCCTCCACGGGAGCCTTGGCCAGGACGGGAAGAGCTTCGCCGAGGCGGTCGAAGTAGGAGGCCACCAGCAGCTTCGGCCTGTCGGTCAGGGCGCCCAGCTCCCGGTAGGCGCGGGCCGCGGCGTTCAGCTCCGCAGTGCTGCGGTCCGCTGCGAGCGCGGGCTCGTCCAGCTGCACCCACTGGGCTCCGGCCGCGCGGAGGTCGGCGAGCACCTCGGCGTAGACGGGAAGCAGCCGGTCCAGCAGCGTCAGCGGGTCGAAGTCCGCTGCGACTTCGGGCGCGGGCTTGGCGAGCAGCAGATAGGTGACAGGCCCGACGAGAACGGGCCGTGGGGTGTGGCCTTGGGCGACTGCCTCACTCAACTCGGCTTTCTGCTTCGCGGAGTTCGCGGAGAAGACAGTTCCGGGGCCCAGTTCCGGGACCAGGTAGTGGTAGTTGGTGTCGAACCACTTCGTCATCTCCAGGGGTGCCACGTCCTGGGTGCCACGGGCCATGGCGAAGTAGCCGTCCAGTGCGTCGGCTTCGACCGCGGCGCGGTGCCTGCCGGGGACGGCGCCGACCATGACGGTGGTGTCCAGCACATGGTCGTAGAGGGAGAAGTCTCCGGTAGGGACTTCGTGTACGCCGGCGCCGGCGAGCTGCCGCCAGTTGTCGCTGCGCAACTCGGCAGCGGTCCGGTGCAGTTCGTCTGCGGTGACGCGGCCTTTCCAGTACCCCTCGATGGCCTTCTTCAGTTCACGGTTCTGGCCCTGACGCGGGTAGCCGTGAACGGTGGCGCGGGATGCCGCGGCTGCGGACTTCGTCGTCACTCAACTCTCCTTCGCGAGTCTCGCCGGTGACCCTGGCGGGCCCTGTGCGAGCAGGAGAGGCGACGGGCGGCACGCACTGCGTGCTCACCAGTACCGCCGACCCGCCCTCGAGGTCACCGAAAACATGGCCGTCGCGTCCATCGCCCCCTGGGCCTTGCGGCCCGGGCGGTGCCCCCGACGGGCAGTGGCAGGTCTTCGGACTTGTGGGCCTGCCGTGTCCTTTACGGACCGGCTCCTACTTGCCGTCGCTTCCCGGGCCCGTACGGACCCAGTGCGTTTGACGGCGTTCGTTCCCACTCACCGCTGCGGGGCAGTTCCGGAGTCACACCGGATTCCCTCTTGCGACGCGCCTGCCTGGCGGACAGGGCGAACCGACTGCTCCTCCAGCCTACGGGGGTGTGCGCCGCGCCGACAAAGGCTGCGAGTGAGGGGATGCTCATGCCCGCAGCCGGTTTACGGAGGCCGCGGGGGCGGCTTGCGTCCAGCCGCTGGTGGAGGGGCCGTCCGGGTACCGGCGGTGTGGCGGACGGCTTGGAGAGGCTCTCCGGTTCCAAGCTGCTCCCGGAGACTCACCGCCTCACGGGTGCGCACGGCAGGTGTGCGGGGTCCCCGCCCGGCGCCCCGCCTCCCGCTCCGGCGCGCCCGTGCGCGTACCGCATCGCACCGCACCGCACCTCAGGCGCGAGGCAGCCCGTTCCACGAGCAACAGGAGACATGACCATGCCACTACCGCCACTCCCCGCCCAGTCCGCCGCGCAGGACCACGACCGGCGTGACGACCCGGGTCACGACCTGCCCCCCGAGGCGAATCCCGCCGACCCGCGGTTCTGGCAGCTGCCGCACGAGCAGCGCCTGGAGGTGTTCGCGATGCTGCGCCGACGTGAGTCGCCGGAGTACTTCAGCGCACCGCAGAGCACCTTGCGCCGGGGAAACCAGCCGGGGTTCTACGCACTGGTCGGACACGAGGACGTCAGAGAGGCGAGCCGCAACTCCGCCGTGTTCGGGAGTGCGCCGGGCGTCACCACCCCCCTGCCCGCCCGCTGGGTGCAGACGCTGTTCGGGAAATCCATGGTCAACCTCGACGGCCAGGAGCACGCCCAGCTGCGGAAGATCGTCTCGCGTGCCTTCAGCCCACGGCTGCTGGCCCAGGCCGAGAGGGACATCCACGACGTGGTGGCCCGTGTGGTCGAGGACGCGGTCGGGCAGCCGTCCCGTGAGTTCGTCACCGCCGTCGCCTCCCGCGTGCCCTTCGAGGTGGTGTGCAACATGATGGGCATCCCCGAACGGCACCGGCCGCGGATCCTCGACCAGCTCAACGACGCCTCGGAGGACATCGGGGTGGACCGTGGGGCGAGGGCGAAGTTCCGCATCCCCGGAAAGGGACTGCGTGCCCTTGCCCGTATGCACGTCATGATCGCCACCCTCGCCCGTGAGCGCCGCCGTCGTCCCACGGACGACCTCATCTCCGCCCTCGTCACCGCCGACGTCGACGGGCAGTGCCTGGGCAACCGTCAACTCGGGGCCTTCTTCACCCTGTTGATGGTCGCGGGCGTGGAGACCACCCGTAACGCGATCTCGCACGGACTGGCGCTGCTCAGCGACCACCCGGACCAACGCGCCCTGTGGGCGAGCGACTTCGAGAAGTACGCCGACTCGGCCGTCGACGAGATCGTGCGCTGCTCGACACCCATCATCCAGTTCAAGCGCACGCTGAGACGTGACCACGTAGTGGGCGGACGCACGCTGCGCCAGGGCGAGATGGTGGCGCTCTACTACGCCTCCGCCAACCGCGACGAGGCCGTCTTCACCGACCCCGACGTCTTCGACATCACCCGCAGCCCCAACGCCCACCTCGGCTACGGCGGAGGCGGACCCCACTACTGCCTCGGCGCCCATCTCGCCCGGCAGGAGCTCAAGGCGCTCTTCAGGCTCCTGCTCGCCGACTCCGTGGGGATGCGGGCGGCGGGGCCGCCCGAGCTGGTGCCCTCCAACTTCGACAACCGCGTCCGGTCGCTGCAGTTCGACCTCGGCCAGCCGGCCGGCGCCTGCCCGTCCGTCCCGGAGCCGGCCGACGAAAGCTGCCCGGTGACCGGCGGGTGAACTCCCCACCGGCGCCCGGGGCTTGCCCTCTTGTGGCCGGCGTGAGCAGCCCATGGGAGCAACGGCCCATGGGCTGCCGGGCCCCACGGAAGCGCGCGCTGAGAACCTCGCGCATTACCGAATCCCTTCCGCGGGGCTGTTCTTGAGGCTGCGTCACCGTACGATGAATTGCATGAACATGGTGGTGTTTCTTCTTGCGCTCGGCATCACTTGTCGTATTACACGATTCATAACCAAGGATACGCTCGCCGCAGGGTTCCGCTCATGGATGGCTGAACGGTTCGGTGACGACTCCCAGTTCGCCTATGTGGTCACTTGCAGCTGGTGCACGAGCATCTGGGTGTCCGCCGCCGTCGTCCCTGTCGCTTTTCTGGCCGGGAGTTCCGTCGCCTTCCAGGCCGTCGCGATGGTTCTGACCCTGTCGTATCTCAGCGGCGTGGCGTCCAACTGGCTCGACTGAAAGGCCGTTCGGCAGCGACACGGCGCAGCCCTCGAGGAAGCGTTTCGATGCGCTCAGGTGTCGGGGGAAGCAAGGCCGGGGAAAATGAGCACGGGATACGCTCCTCCCCGCATGCTTTCACCGGGCGAATGCTCCTCCCACTCCCATACAGAAGTCGCCGCTCCTTCACCCCCAACTGCCGGGAAGCGGCGCAGGTTCGCGGGGCCGCCCCTTGCGGGTCCGCGTACGGAGAGCCGCGAGAGCGGCCGGACACCGGGCCCACGACAGCGGGCCGGGCAGAAGGAGGAATGCGATGGGATGCAATTGCGGCGGGCGCGCTCGCCGGACGGTCACCGTCTACCGATTGGTTCTGCCGAACGGTGCCACCCGTGATTACGCCACCATGCGAGAGGCCGACGCAGCGAAGAAGCGAACGGGCAGCACCGGAAGGATAGTTGCCGTCAACCGGTAGACATCGGCGAAGCGACGTCCTCGGGTCCGCTCCGGGCGGACCCGAGTGACATACGCGAGTGACTTCACAGGCTGCCGACGTGCCACACCCGCGCACGTCGGCACCGTTGTGCCGGGGCCGCCGGCAGGCGTAGCGAGGCTGTGGCCCGTACGCCGCCCGCCCAGCCGCACGCAGGGATCGAGAGCACCGCGCATCGCGAGAGACGCGGTGCCGTGGCGAACGCCTCTCCCTGCCGTCGCCGCCTTTCGAGCACGGCGCCCAATCCATATGATTACCTGAATGCAGGGTGTCCTGTCTCAGGGGCGCACAAGAGGCGTATTCCTACAGCGCGTTCAGCGTTTCGCGAGCACCTCTGCTTTCGGAAGCCCGTGTTGACACGGCGGCAGATATGCGTTCCGTGTGTGTCGCTACAAAGAGTGGCCGGAAGCGAGAACTCCACGCGGAGGACGGGGATTCACAAGCACCGGGCTCGAAGTGCGGCAGGCGCGTCCTTCCGGCCGTGACGCATCACACCGCGGGGGCGCATCCGCGTTGCACGGCGGAGGCGCAGGCAGCGCGCAGGGAATTTGCGGACGCGCCCGGTCACAGCGAGTTCTGCGTGCGGGACGCTCCAGCTTTTGCCGAACGGCTGAAAACATCGCACGGCATGTCACAATCCCGTCTGATCCGCTTGCTTTTCGGACGTTTGCCGTAGTGCGCGGTGGTGCTGGAACCACCGATGAATTGCGCCCCCCACTCCCTGATGCGCTCCGCCATACGGGGGGAATCGCCGTTGTCTGTCTGGCCCAACGGCTTTGCGGTGCCGCCTACTTGAAGACACCGCAAGGTGGGTCCCCGCTGAACTCCACCCCGGGACCGGGACATCCGAGATCCGCAATGCGCCGGCACGAGCCGTCGCCGCCTTTCGTCCCGTGTGCTGAATCTCTCCGCCGTGAGAGGGCGGACGCCCGCCTTCCGACAGTGAAATGCCCGTGAAAGGGGTCTCACCCATGCCCGCGACAACCACAACCATATCCTCGGCGCCAGACCCGTCCGTCTGCGGCGAGCCCGTCACATTCACCGCGCAGGTGACCGTGGTCCCTCCCGACGTGGGGACTCCGACCGGCGACGTCACCTTCATCATCAGCGATGACGGACCGTCGGTCACCGTGCCGTTGGACGGCGCCGGGCAGGCGCAGGCCGTCTTCGACGACCTGAGTCCCGGGAATCACCAGGCAGTTGCCGTATACCTCGGCGACGGCACCTTCGACCCCTCCTCGTCCCCGATCGACAATCACCAGGTCAACGCGGCGCCCTCGACCACACTGCTCGTCGCGACCCCGAACCCGTCGGTGTGCGGAGAGCTGGTGGAGCTCTGTGCGACCGTCACCATCAACCCGCCCGGTGACGGCACACCCACCGGTGACGTCACCTTCACCGGACCCGGCGGACTCAACGAGACCGTCACCCTCGACGGCACGGGCGAAGCCTGCTTCACCACAACCGAGTTGGTCAGCGGCACCGTCACCGCCACCTATGCCGGCGACGGTTGCGCACTCGCCTCGTCCGACACCTTCGACGTCACCGTCGATCCGGCAGACTCCACCACGACCGTCACCGCGAGCCCCGATCCGTCCGTCTGCGGAGAACCGGTCCAGGTCTGCGCCCTCGTCACCACCGACGCACCCGGGACCGGTACGCCCACAGGTGACGTCACCTTCACCGGACCGGGCGGACTCAACGAGACCGTCACTCTCGACGGCACCGGTCAGGCCTGTGTGACGACCAACGTCCTGACGACGGGCACCGTTTCCGTCGTCTACGGCGGCGATGCCTGCCACAACACCTCCACCGGCACGTACGACGTCACCGTCAACGAGGCGGCCACGACGACCTTCGTCAGCGCCGACCCGAATCCGTCCGTCTGCGGAGAACCCG
>DATMEI010000253.1:0-11851 GCA_035556995.1 Streptomyces sp. | reverse complement strand
TCCTTCTCCGACGACACCGCCCACCTCGAACTCCTGCTGGAGTTCGGCCTGGGCAGCGGCGACGGCGGGCCCTGGCACGCCCGGCTGGGGCCGACGCTCCAGTCCCCGCAGCAGATGCTGCGCGACGAACTGGCCACCGCCGCGCTGCGGGGCGGCCCGCGCAGGGCACGGCTGCTTCTGGACCACGGAGCCGAGGTGGACGGCATCGGCGGGCATCCGGCGTACGGCGGGCACACCCCGTACGAACTCGCGCTGCTGCACGGACACAGCGAGGTGGCGGAACTGCTCGCCGCGGCCGGCGCTTCGGCGGCGCTGGACGACACGGGCACCTTCACCGCCGCGTGCATGCGCGCCGACGCCGACGCGGTCAGCGCACTGGGGCCCGAGCTGCTCGCGCAGGTGCTGACCCGTACCCCCGAGCTGATCAACCGCGCCGCTGAGCAACGCAAGCCCGCAGCAGTACGGTTGCTCGCCGCGATCGGCTTCGATGTGAACCACCGCAGCCGGAGCACCCCACTGCACGAGGCGGCGTGGAACGACGACGTGGAAACAGCGCGGACGCTGATCGAGCTGGGCGCCGACCCTGCGATCAGGGACACCGAGCACGACTCGCCACCACTGGGCTGGGCCGAACACGGCGGCAGCCACCATGTGGCGGCATATCTGCGGGAGTTCAGCTGATCTGTGCCGGCCGCCCTGCCGCCGCTCCCCGCACGGGGCATGAGACAGAGGGGACGTTCATCGTGATCCGTAGGGCAGGAGTGCCATCTCCCGGGCATTCTTGATCGCCCGTGCCATCTGCCGTTGCTGCTGCGCACTGATCCGCGTCACTCGTCGGCTGCGGATCTTGCCCCTGTCGGA
This sequence comes from Streptomyces sp., assembly GCA_035556995.1. Lineage (GTDB taxonomy): Bacteria > Actinomycetota > Actinomycetes > Streptomycetales > Streptomycetaceae > Streptomyces. Next base: position 10,990 of record DATMEI010000253.1, on the reverse strand, counting down.
GATGAACTTCCGCAGCAGGTCGGTGTCTTTGTAGTCGATGTATGTGATGCCTGCCTGATCGAGGGGATTGCGGCGGGGCCTGGCGGGCTTGCTGGAGTCGTTGCGACGTGTCACGGGATCTCCTGGGCTGTGGTTGGGAAGTGTCGTTCGGCTTCAGCTCGTGTGGTCGAGGAGGGAGGCGAAGGCCGGCGGCAGGTCCCTCCACGCCTGGCGTCCGGCGGCGTACTCGGTGTCGGTCAGCAGGCAGGACTCGAGGAGTTGCTCGAGCCCTTCGCGGTCCAGGCCCGGCGAGGTGAACACCAAGTGCTGGCAGCAGTCGCCGTGTTCGGCGTGCCAGTCCAGCGCCGCGGCCGCCCTTCGTTCCGGCGGCACCATCTCCCAGGCGGCGTCCGGGAGGGACACCAGCCACGGTCCGGCGCTCTCCACGCTGAGCGCGCCGCCCGCGGCGTCCCAGGCCAGCAGGGTGTCCGGCCGGTCGGCGAGCCAGAAACGGCCACGGCTGCGGGCCGCGGCGCATGTCAGGTCCTCCAGTGCTTCGTAGAGCCGCTCCGGGTGGAAGGGACGGTCGCGGTGCCAGACGTAGGTGCCGACTCCGCATTCGTCGGCCTCCTGAGGCAGCAGCGCACAGGCGGGGTCCTGGGCGGCGGCCGCAGCACCGACGTCGAAACCGGCCAGTGCCGCCGCTGCCAGCTCGCCGGACGCGGCGGCCACGCGGCGTGCCGTCGGGTGCAGTTGGGTCAGCAGTGCCGCGTCCTCGTGGTCCGCTTCCTCGCTTTCGACAAGGGCCAGCACGGGTGCGTACTCCAGTTGCCGCGCGAAGGTGTCTGCGACGGTCCGCTGATCCGTCGGCGCCGCCGCGAGCCCCACATCGGCCAGGTCGTCGCCGTTGGCGAGGCAGGGCAGGACCAGTGCCGGATCGATTGCTGTGAGTACGTTGGTGAGCACCACCGCCTCGCCGCCGTGCACGGCGACGACTTCGGCCATCGGCTTGGGCTCCACCGAGTCCCACAGTTCGACGACGGCGAGCCGGGTCATGCCGTCCGAGGCCAGCCGCTCCAGCTCCGGGACGAGGTCCTCGCGCAGGGCACAGCAGGCACAGTCGTTCACCAACGGTGCTTCTCCGGTGCTCAGTTCGCCGGAGGCGTCGCGAACGGTCCGACGCACCGTGCCCTCGGTGGCCGTCGAGTGATCGTGGTGCAGCGCGACGCTTCCGGGCACGGCCCGTAGCAGGCGCTGTACGACTTCGTTGCGGGCTTCGCGGTGCAATCCGCCGACGAGTACGACGGGGAGCTTCGGGCTCTCCTCCATCAGCGCACCTCACGCCGTCCGTAGCGGCGCTCGAAGCGCTCCACCCGCCCTGCCGTGTCCAGGACGCGTGCGGTGCCGGTGTAGAAGGGGTGGCTCTTCGAGGAGATCTCGACATCCACGACGGGGTAGTGGTTGCCGTCCTCCCACTCGATCGTGGCATCGCTGGTGATGGTGGAACGGGTGAGGAAGGCGAAGTCGGCGGCCTTGTCGCGGAAGACGACGGGGCCGTAGGCGGGGTGGATCCCGTACTTCATGGCGGTGTCCTTCGGGGCGGCGTCAGCGGGTTTCGCGGAAGTCGACATGACGGCGGGCAATGGGGTCGTACTTGCGCAGGGTCATGCGGTCGGGGTTGTTACGGCGGTTCTTGCGGGTCACGTACGTGTAGCCGGTGCCTGCGGTGGACCGGAGCTTCACGATCGGGCGTAGGTCGTTGCGAGCCATGGATGTACTATATGGAAATGATTTCCATTAACAAAATGGGCCGCTCACTCCGAGAGGCAGGTCACCCGTGTCCGCCCATTGCCAACTGACCGGCGCCAAGCCCGGCTTCGGCAACGCCGTCTCGCACTCACACCGGCGTACGCGCCGGCGGTTCGACCCAAACATCCAGCGCAAGCGCTACTGGCTGCCGAGCGAAGGCCGTCATGTGCGGCTCGCCCTCAGCACGAAGGGGATCAAGACCGTCGACGCCGTCGGCATCGAAGCCGCAGTGGCCCGGATCCGCGCCCGGGGAGGGAAGCTCTGATGGCGAAGAAGAGCAAGATCGCCAAGAACGAGAAGCGGAAGGCCGTCGTGGAGCGATACGCCGCCCGCCGGGCGGAGTTGAAGGAGGTCCTCCGCCGCCCTTCCTCCACAGAAGAGGAAAAAGCGGCCGCACTGAGTGAGTTGCGCCGTCAGCCCCGCGACGCGAGTGCCACCCGCGTGCGCAACCGGGACGCAGTCGACGGCCGACCGCGCGGACACCTGCGGAAGTTCGGGCTTTCCCGCGTGCGGATGCGCAAGCAGGCGCACGCGGGACACCTCCCAGGAGTGACCAAGTCCTCCTGGTGATGCGCTGCCCGACGACGGATCACGGCGCCGGCCACAGGCGACCCAACGCTGATGACGGAGGTGCCTTGCGGCCTGCTCGTGATCCTCTTCGGAAAGGGCGGTGGCCCGCGGAAGACGCTGAAGAGCGTTTCCGCGGGCCACCGCGGCCGGTTGCTTGTTTCCTGGTCAGCGGCTGCGGGTGGCGGACTCGGTCGGACGGTCCTCCCGCGAATCCTCCGCGGGACGACTCCGAGCCCGGCGCTCGCGTATCAGTGCCACGGTGACGACGAACGCGGCGGCCAGCAGCGAGAGCAGGACCTGCTGGCGTCCGGTCTCGTCGGTGAGCATGTAGACCAGCACGAAGAGGATCACGCCGATGGTCACCCAGGTCAGATACGGGAAGAGCCACATGCGCACGACGAGCTTCTCCGGCGACTCGCGCAGGATGATTCCACGCATCCGCAGCTGCGCGAAGCAGATCACCAGCCAGACGAACAGCGCAACAGCGCCCGAGGAGTTGAGGAGGAACGCGAAAACGGTGTCCGGCCACTGGTAGTTGAAGAAGACGGCGACGAAGCCGAAGGCGACGGAGGACAGGATCGCCGCCTTGGGGACGCCACGGCTGCTGGTACGGGCGAAGGAACGGGGCGCGTCGCCGCGCTGCCCGAGGGAGAAGGCCATCCGGGAGGCGGTGTACAGGCCGGAGTTGAGACAGGACAGCACTGCCGTCAGCACGATGACGTTCATGACCTGCCCCGCGTGCGGGATGCTGACCGCGTCGAGCGCCGCCACGTAGGAGCCCTTCTCGGCGATCGCCTCGGCGTTCCACGGCACCAGGGTGACCACGACGAAGATCGAGCCGAGGTAGAAGACGGCGATGCGCCAGATCACGCTGTTGGTGGCCTTGGTGACGGCGGCCCGGGGGTTGGCGGACTCGCCGGCGGCGAGGCTGACGATCTCGCTGCCCATGAAGGAGAAGACGACCAGCAGCACGCCGGTGAGGACCGCGCTGGGGCCGTTCGGCATGAAGCCGCCGTGTGCGGTGAGGTTGGACAGTCCCGACGTGGACCCGTGTGCTCCGGGCAGGATGCCGCTGATCGCGAGCGCGCCGAGCACGATGAACGCCGCGATCGCCACGACCTTGATCCCCGCGAACCAGAACTCGAACTCCCCGTACGAGCCGACCGAGATCAGATTCGTCGCGGTGAGTATCACCATGACGAGCAGCGCCCAGCCCCACTGCGGAACGGCCGGCATCCAGCCGTGCAGGATGTCGGCGCCCGCGGTCGCCTCGACGGCGAGCACCACGACCCAGAAGAACCAGTACAGCCAGCCGATGGAGAACCCGGCCCAGCGGCCGAGCGCCCGGTCCGCGTAGGCGGAGAAGGAACCGGACGTCGGATTCGCCGCGGCCATCTCTCCGAGCATCCGCATGACGCAGACGACCATCGCGCCGACAAGGGCGTACGACAGCAGAATCGCGGGTCCCGCGGCGGCGATGCCTGCGGAGGAGCCGACGAACAGACCGGCGCCGATCACGCCCCCGATCGCGATCATCGACAGATGGCGGTTCTTGAGCCCTGCCTTGAGCTCGTCCTGGGAGCCCTGGGAGTGCTGCGGATCGCGGGGACCCTGGGGAGGAGGGGACTGTCCGGGGTCGCCCGGAGTCGTCGTACCGGCCCTGCCGGTCGTCGGATGCGCGCTCATGAGAACCTCTCCATTCGGAGGGAATCGGGGAGCTTCCGGGCAGGGGACTGCCTGGCAGAAGCGTGTGAGAGATCAGCGCGTGCCGACGCTCAGCCCGGTGATGAACGCGCGGCCCTCAGGGCGCACGCGGCAAGGAGACTTCGGGCTGTTCCAGCGGTAGGGCCGTCCGGCGGGCCGTGGTGCGGCGGTCCGGACACCCCGCAAGCCCCAGACGGTAAGGCGGGAGTTCGAGGTTTGTACACCCCTGCTCCTCGGTGAATTCGCCCTCCTGCCATGGGACGCAGTGGATGAGGGAGCTCGGAGGCGACCTGCTTTCCGCGGGAGAACGCCCGTATTCCCGGGCTCCCGGGCGGAGTTGCAGCCCGCTCGGCTGCCGCGGCGACGGGCCCGTTCCGGCGCGTCCGCCCGAGGGGCCGCGTGACCGGTTTCCCGTGATTGAGCATTTGTACGAACACGGGCCCGCGGGGTGTGACATCTGTTCATGGTGCTGAACCGGAGGCGCTCCTAACGTCTGGGCCACGTGCTGTTCCGCGCCGGGCAACCCCCGGCGCTCGCTTCCCACATGTGCGGACCGGCGTGCCCAGCGGGCGCCGTCACCGGAGTGGGTGGCCGTACGCGCACCCCTTGGAGAGCCGCCCCACCGGGCGGACTGCCCGGGGCACGCCTCGGAATCAAGCCTTCCCTTCCTCAGTCCCCGGTGGTGGCCGGCCGTGCCGGGCCGGCCGCACACCGGGGCTCTCCGACGATCCTTCATGAGAGGGACACCATGAGCACCGAGAGCTCCGGCGGCGCAACGCCCCCTGAGCCGCTCCCTTCACAAGGTCCGCTCCAACTCCGCTGCCACTGCGGCCGGTTGCTGTCCCCCTGCGGCGGCTGTCGTGACTACCGCTGCCTCGACTGCGACCCCTATCGGTCCGATGACTGTGCCTTCGCTCTCTGAACGCCCCCGTGAAGGCGAGCGCGAGAGCCCGCTCGCCGACGACAGCCCACGCGACCGAGACGACGGCGGTGCTGAACGCGGGGCACCGGGGCGGTACTTCGTGGTGATCGGCGCCGAGATGACGCGCAGGGTGTGCGGTTCGCTGCAGTCGGCCGGTCACCGCGTGTGCCACCTCGGCCGGCCCACGGACGAGGAACTGCGCGCGGCCCTGGACGGCCAGGTCGCGGGAGTCGCGATCCTCCTCGACGACGACGTGGAGTCCCTGCGCTACGCGCTCACGGCCGAGCACATCCGGCCCAACGTCCCATTGGTGGTAACGGTCTTCGACAGGACCGTCGCCGAACAACTCAGACGCGTGGTCCCGAACTGCCGGGTCACCTCCCCGGCCGAAGTGGCCGCTCCGGTTCTGCTGGCCGCCTGCCTCCAACCCGAACTGCTGGCGCTCATCCCGGCCCGCTCGCGCCCGGGTCCGGGTCCGGGTCCGGGTCCCACCCCCTGCCATCTCGGCGCCCGCGCCGAGGGTGACACCGTGCGGCTCGAACCGTACCGGGCACCGCGATCGCTTCGAGTCCGTGCGTGGTTCGGCAAGATCAGGGGACAGCTGCGACCTCACGACGGCAGCTCGCGGATCATGCTGACCGGCCTCGCCGGGATTCTCGCGGTGCTGCTTGCGGACTGGACCTGGTCCGTGACGCTTCGTCACCGTGCCCCCGTGGAGGCGCTGTTCGAGGCCGCGCGAACGGTCTCCACCGTCGGCCCGGCGGACGCCCACGGCTCGGACACCTACCTGGTGTTCTCCGCTCTCGCGATGCTCGTGACCGTCGTCTTCACAGCGGTCTTCACCGCCGGCATGGTCGACCGCCTGCTGGCCCCGCGCTCAGTGGGCATCCTGGGCCCCCGGGCACTGCCCCGGGGCGGCCATGTGGTCGTGGTCGGGCTCGGCCAGGTGGGGCTGCGGCTGTGCACCGAGCTGCAGGGCCTGGGCGTCGGTGTCATCGCGGTCGAGCGGAATCCCGCAGCTCCGAACCTCCGCCTGGCCAAGGCACTCGGCGTGCCTGTGGTCGTGGCGGACGCGACCGACCGATTCGTTCTGCGCCGGCTCAACCTCCACCAGGCGCAGGCCATGGCCGCGGTCGCCTCGGACGACTGCGACAACATCGCCGTCTCCATCGCGTCCCTCGCGGTCGCCCCCGAACTGCGCCTGGTCATGCGCGCGGGCGACCACGACGCGATCGCGGAAACCCGCTCCCTCTTCAGAATCGGCCCGGTCCACGACCTCAACACCCTCAGCGCCGCGTACACCACCGCAACCCTCACCGGCCTGCGTCCACGCACTGTGCTGTCACGCGGCAGACAGCTTCTGCTGGAACGCCCGGACGGCACCTTCGTCCCTTGGCCGCACCCCGACCGCTGCGCCCATCCCCAGGACCCGGACCACGCCCCCTCCCGGGAGACCGCCACCTCCCCCACCTGGTGAACGCCGGCACTCGTGATCAACGGCGGCTCGGCAGGCCGCCGTTGGCTGCCGTGTTGCTTCTCGTAGGCACGCACGGCGGCCGGGTCCCGGCTTCTGAGGTTCGTACGCGGGGAGGGGTGCGAGCGCCTGGCTTGCTCAGTCCGGGCCGGCCGGCGGTCCGTCCGTCGAGTCGCCCGGTAGGAGGAGCAGCCCGAGACCGGAGAGCGCGAAGACCGCGACGAGAACCGTCAGCAGCGTTTCGCCTGTGATGGCGACGAGAAGTGTGCAGGCCGAGGCACGCACGGCGACCGATCGCAGCAGCCGGGCCACGTCGGATGACGGTGTGTCCACGTCTGTCCCCTCGTCGAGTCGTGGGGGTGAGCAGCGCGGCTCCCCCAGGTGGTCAGCCGCGCAGGAAATACAGGACGGTCATGGTCACGGCGGTGGTCAGGATGACGCCCCGCAGCAGCCGGGCGGGGAGACGGCGGGCGAGGTAGGCGCCGGCGAATCCACCCACCACCGCGCCGACAACCATGGCGGCGAGGAGAAGCGGAGCGCTCAGTACGTCCGAGGCGACGAGGAACAGCACAGTCGCACTGAGATAGATGGCCGCGAGCTGCGCGATCCGCATCGGATTGCTGGCCGCGGCGTCGAGGCCGAGGCCGATGCTCCACAGAGCCAGCATCATGATGCCTACGGCTCCGCCGAAGTATCCGCCGTACACGGCGAGGAGGAACTGGCCGATCAGGACGGCTCGCGAACCCATGCCGACGGAGCGGCCCAGCACCGTGTTCAACGCCCGGGAGAGATGGCGTCCGAACGCGAGGATCACCGTGGCGAATGCGAGCAGCCAAGGCGCCGCGGCGTCGAACGACGATGCCGGCAGCGTCAACAGCAGCCCGGCGCCGATTCCGCCGCCGATCACACTGATCGCTGTCAGCGCCTTCGTGGACGTCGGCCCGACCGCGGTGTGCTCGCGTCGGTAGACCCACGCACTGGCCATGGCCCCGGGTGAGAGGGCGACCCGGGACAACGCGTTCGCCGTCACCGGTGACAGGCCGAACGCGACGAGGGCGGGCAGTGCCACGAACGTGCCCCCACCGCCGATGGCGTTGAGCGCTCCGGCGGCGGCACCGGCCAGCAGGACGAGCAGTATCTCGGACACACCGCCGAGCATCGCCCCGTGAACAGGGGGTTCACAATGCGTAATCCGCGCACCCAGCCCAAGGCTGAGACTTAGGCTGAGACAGTGCGCTACGACCTGAACGACCTGCGGCTCTTTCTCCACATCGTGACGGAGGGTTCGATCACGGCGGGCGCTCACCGGATGCACCTGAGCCTGCCGTCGGCCAGCGCCAGGGTGCGCTCGCTGGAGCACCACGCCGGGGTGGAGTTGCTGATCCGCGGCCGGCGGGGCGTACGGCCCACGCCGGCGGGGACGACCCTGGCACGCCACGCACGCGAGGTGCTCGCCCAGACCGCGCGGCTCGAAAGCGCAGTCGCGAGTTACACCCGGTCCCTGACAGCTCCGCTGACCCTGCTGGGCGGCGGGTCCGCGATGCACCGGCTCGTGCCGCGGGCCCTGATCTCGTTCCTCCGCGCGCACCCGGACATCGACGTCACGGTGTCCGAGAGCCGCACCCCGCAGACAGTCCGGATGCTCGCCGACGGCGAGGCGGACCTGGGGGTCGTCCTCGACGACGAGGCCCGCGACTGCGGCCTGCACACGGAGCCCCTCGGTGACGACTCCCTCGTCGTGATCGGCCAGACCGGAGGGATCCTCGACGGGCGGACCGCGCTGGCCTTCACCGAGGTCGCCGAGCACCCCCTCGTCGGCCTCAACACCGATTCCTCACTGCGCCGCTGGATCGAGAAGCACCTCGGGCCGCACGCTCCCCTGGTCCGCTACCGCACCACCGTCGCCAACCTCAACGTCCTCGTCGCGCTCGCCGCCGAGGGCGTCGGGCTCGCCGTCGTACCGCGTCGCGCCATCGATCCCCACCAGCCACTCGACGTGTGCGATCTGCAGGACCCCTGGGCCCGCCGCCACCATCTGCTGGCCTGGGGCATCAAGGACCGCGCCTCGTCGACGGCCACCGCGGCGCTCGCCGAACACCTGCGCCACGCGGGACAGTCCGAGCCTTCCCCCCGCAGCTCACACGGAGACCGCGTCGGTCAGCGGCCCTTCCCTCACGACGGCTGAGCGGGTGCGAGTGCAGGGAGCGCATCGCGAATCCCTCGGGATCCAGGCGTAGTTGAGCTCGCCGGTGGGCGGAGCGAGTCGGAGAGTGTACGTTCGTACGCTCTCCACTGTAGGCTCCGCGCATGACTGTTGACGTACTGGTCCGGCCGCCCGCCCTGTCCGCACGGCAGGCTCGGGTGGCCGTTGCCCTGCTGTTCTTCACCAACGGGGCCCTGTTCGCCAATCTTCTGCCGAGGTACCCGCAGATCAAGGCGGATCTCGGCATGGGCAACGCCGCTTACGGGCTGGCGGTCGCGGCGTTCCCGGCGGGCGCCATCGCGGCCGGGCTGGCGGCCGGAGTGCTCATCCGCCGATTCGGCTCGGCGCGGCTCGCGGTGGCCTGCACCCTGCTGACCGGCGCGGGGATCCTCACCGCGGGCGTGGCCAACTCGGCCGTGATGTTCGCGGGAGCGTTGTTCCTGGCCGGAGCGATGGACGCGATCACCGATGTCGCGCAGAACGCCCACGGTCTCCGGGTGCAGCGCCTCTACGGACGCTCCATCATCAACTCCTTCCACGCCATCTGGTCCCTCGGCGCCGTCACCGGCGGCTCCATGGCTGCGGGCGCCATCGCACTCGGACTCCCGCGGGGGCAGCACCTGTTGATCTCGGCAGTGGTGTTCGCGATCGCCGCCTGCGTCGCCCTGCGGTTCTGCCTGCACGGGCCCGAGACGGAGCCGGCTGCGGAACCTGATGCCGACGGCCGCGAATCGCGGCAGGCGCCGCAGCCCGCGGCTGCAGGTCTGCGCACTGTTTACGTGCTGGCCGCACTTGTTCTCATTGCCACGGCCGGCACACTCGTCGAAGACGCGGGCAGTTCGTGGGCCGCCCTCTACCTCTCCGACTGGCTGAACGCGTCGGTGGCGCTGGCGGCCTCCGGCTACATCGCCCTGGTGGGGGCCCAGTTCGTCGGCCGCCTCATCGGCGACCGCCTCGTCGACCGGTTCGGCCAGCGCGCGGTGGCCCGCGCCGGCGGCCTCATCGTCGCGGCCGGCATGGGCCTGGCGCTGGCAGTGCCCACGGTGCCCGGGACGATCCTCGGTTTCGCCGCGGCCGGACTCGGGGTGGCGACGCTGGTCCCCGCGGCGATGCACGAAGCAGACGGGCTGCCCGGCCTCAAGTCCGGATCAGGGCTGACCATCGTCTCCTGGCTCATGCGTCTGGGCTTCCTTCTTTCCCCGCCGGCCGTGGGGCTGGTCGCCGACGGGACAAGCCTTCGAGTGGGCCTGGTGGTGGTGCCCTTGGCCGGGCTTCTCGCGCTCTTGCTCGCCGGAGCGCTGCGACCCCGGCGACAGTAGCGGCACCCCCGGGGCCGCCCCGATTTCCGGTCGGCATGCCGACAAGGAGCGTACGATCGTACGCATGTCGACGGACTACTTCGCGCACGACCTCCGCACGAACCTCGAACGCATGCTGGCGGGCGATCTCTACATCGCCGACGACCCGGAGCTCGCCCGCAGGCAGCAGCTGGCCGTGCGGCTGTCCGCCCGGTACCAGGCCGCCTACGTCGAAGACGCCGATGCCGCCCAGCCGATCCTCGCGGAACTGCTCGGCTCCGTGGGCGACGAGGCGCACGTGAGGCCGCCGCTGTACGTCGACTACGGCAGCAACATCACGCTCGGGGCGCGCACCTTCGTCAACTGCAACCTGACCGCGCTGGACGTCGCGGCGATCACCATCGGTGAGGACTGCCAGATCGGGCCGGGCGTCCAACTGCTCACCCCCACCCACCCGGTGGAGCCGCAGCCCCGGCGCGACAAGCTGGAAGCCGCCCTCCCTATCGTCATCGGCAACAACGTGTGGCTGGGCGGAGGCGCCATCGTCCTGCCCGGCGTGACCATCGGCGACAACACCGTCATCGGCGCCGGCGCGGTCGTGACGAAGGACGTGCCCGCCGACGTCGTCGCCGTCGGGAACCCCGCTCGGCCGGTCCGGAACATCTGAGCCTGCTGCCATGGCAACCGGACACACAGACCCGCAGCGGCGCGAACGCATCCTCGCTGCCACCCTCGACCTCATCGCCGAGGAGGGCATCGCGCGCGTGTCCCACCGGAAAATCGCCACACGCGCGGGTGTCCCCCTGGGATCGATGACCTATCACTTCAGTGGCATCGACCAGCTGCTCCGGGAGGCGTTCAGCCGCTTCACCGACCACATCGTCGCCGTGTTCGACGCCCACCTCGCCGCCCCGGCCGACCGTGACCAGGCCCGAGCGGCAGTGGCCGACCTCGTGCACTCGCTGTCCGAGGAGAGCCAGCGCGACCTCGTGCTCACCCAGGAGCTGTACACCCTCGCCGCTCGCCAGCCG
>DATMEI010000252.1:0-6876 GCA_035556995.1 Streptomyces sp. | reverse complement strand
CGAAGCAGCTGTGACGACCACCGGTGACTGGACGGTGTCCATGCAGAACGGCTCTCCGAGCACAGCCGGACTCACCATGCCCACGGCCGGATTCGTACTGAAGACCAGCGGCCTCGCCGAGTGCACCGTGACGGCCGCACCCGACGAGGCGTCGACCGTCACCGGTGAGTGGGCCAACGGCACGCCGTCCACGCTCACTTTCGACGCCGCCGCGGTGCCGGTGAAGGTCGAGGGCGGCTTCGGCTGCCCGACCAGCGCCACCAGCTCCGATTTCAGCGCCGTCTACGAGATCACCGACACCACCGACCCCGGCGCGGACGTGGCCGTCACCTCCTGATCCGCGCGCTGCCGCGGCGCCGATCCCCCGCCACCGCGCCGCGGCAGCACGTGGGACGGCCGCCCGACCCGGTTGCCGGTCCTCTCCGCTTGCCCGTCGGGGCGGAGAGGACCCAAAGGGCTGTGGGTTTCAGGACTGGGACGACTCCGGCAGCTGATCAGTTCTGCTGCGGACGCGAGGGGGAGTCACCGCTCTTCGTACTCCTCGTCCTCGTCCTCGCCGTCCCCGCGGTCCTCGTCTTCGTACTCGCCCTCTTCTTCCTCGTCCTCTTCCCCGCCCTCCGTGTCGCTGTCCTCGTCGTACTCGCCGTTCTCCCCCTCGCCGTTCTCTTCCTCCTCCTCGTCTTCGGCCAGCACCTCCTCGTGGCTGCGCACGAGTTCCTCCTCGCGGATCTCGCCCCGCCAGCCTTCCGGCACCTCCTGGACGCCCAGCGTCACGTACCGCTGGAAGTGCTTGAGGTCGAGCCGCAGCCGCCGGCCCTGCGCGCGCCAGATGTTGGCCGTCTTCTCAAGGAATCCCCCGGGGGAGTACTCGACGACGACCACGATCCGCGTCAGGTTCGGCGCCAACTCGTGGAAGGAGACGCTGCCGTGCGTGGTGGCCTCGCCCGAGGTCTTCCACACGATCCGGTTGTCGGGCACCTGCTCCAGAACAGTGGCCTGCCAAGTGCGCTTCGACGGGCCGACCTTGCCCGTCCAGTCGGACGTGATGTCGTCGTCACCCCGAGACGCCTCCACCACGCCTTTCATGAAGCCGCTGAACTCTTCGAATTCCGTCCAGTGGTCGTAGACCCGGCGCAGAGGGAGCCCCACGTCGAGCACTTCGATGATGTTGGTCACCTTCTTGTCCCCCGCCTCGCCCCCGCCGCCGAAGAGTTCCTTGACCTTGCCGACGGTCTTGTCCTTGATCTTCTTCGCGACCTGTCCGCCCACAGCCTTCGCCGGGGACTCGCCCTGCAGGAGCTTGGCTCCCATCTTCGGCAGTTCGCCGCCCGGCCCTCCGCCCTCGGCGACCTTTTCGGCGAGCCCCGAAACCTTCCCTCCGGCGGAGGACACGAGGTTGCTCGCCTTCGCGAGAAGGTAGTTGGAGAACTCCTCGCGCACTTTGTCCAGGCCCGAGCCGCCGGAATCCGCGGCGCTCTTTTCCTTCGTGTCTTCCGGCATGGCTCTCTTACCTCCGGCGGCGGCGCTGCTCGGTGGGCGGCTTGCTGGCAGTCTTCTTCGCAGTCGCGGTCTTCTTCGCGGTCTTCTTGGGCGGCGCCTTCTTGGCCTGGGCCTTCTTTGCAGTCGCTGTCTTCTTGGCGGACTTCTGAGGTGGCGCGGTCCGCTCGCCGCCTTCGCGGCGGGACTTTCCGGACTCGCTGCTCCTCGCGGCGGGACGGTCCCTTTCCGGCTCTTCCTCCGACTCGTCCTCCGGTTCTTCTTCCTCCTCCTCTTCCTCCTCTTCCTCCTCGTCCGCGGCGCCGGGGACTTCCCCGCTGAGCGCCTTCGTACGGTCGGCGAGTGAGTCGGCGAAGGTCCCCAGCCGCCGGTCGAAGGCGGCCTTCAGCGCTTCACGCCCCACCGTCATCAGTTCACTGCGCACCTGGTCGGCCAGCTGGGAGAGCTGAGGGGAGTCGCCGATCCTTCCGACCCCCGCCGCGAGGAGTTCCTGCGGCTTCGTCTGAAGCCTTCCGCTCGCCATATAGGTGGCGACAGCGAGCGCGAGCTTCCCCTTGCCGCTGCGGCCGAGGAGGTAGCCGACGGCGATGCTCGCCGCAAGCGCGGCCTTCGGGCTGTCACTCATGGGCGCATCCCCATCCTTCTCCTGGAATCCGACGGCTTCCGGTCCGCTCGGCTGGTGACGTCGTGACGGGGACGCCTCGCGGTTCACCGCAAGAGGCCGGGCACCTGCGGCGCGGCGACGCTCGCAGGCCCTGACCACCGGGCTGCTGTGACGGCATGCCTACATCTTCGGCACAGAGTGTTACGGGACGCACGATGTGCTGAGCCGTGCGGGTGTGGGGGCGGCATGGGGATGCCCGCGGGTCACGGAGAAAGATACGAGCCGCGGACCGTACGCAGCCGCCGACCGTGTGATGGGGGGGAGGGGGACGGAACGCAACGTCAGGACCTGGTGGTCACCACGGCTGCGTCAGTGACAGGCAGTTGCCGACGGGACCGGCAACGCTTCCACCACCACGCCCTCACCCGGCATCGCCCGTTCCCTGACCCGGACCTGCTTCGGTCCGGAAGGCCATTCACGGAAACGCCGGAACAGCATGGGCAGGCCCCGGGCCACGGACAGGTCCGAGCTGTCCATGACCTGCATGTGCACATGCGGCTGCGTCGAGTTCCCGGAGTTGCCGCAGTTCGCGATGTGCTGGCCTTCCGCCACTTTCTGGCCGACGGACACGCGCACGGAGCCGGCCTGGAAGTGCACCAGAGCGACGAAGACGCCGCTCTCCGCCAGCGAGATGATCACGTAGTTCCCCGCGATGGCGCCCACCCCTTGGCGGACCCGGCCGGCTTGGCCCAACGCGTAGGGCACCAACGCCAGTTGCGACCGCCGCGCTTCGTGATCGATCTCGGTGTCGTGCACGGCGACGACGGTGCCGCTCGCGGGAGCCAGGATCGGCTTGCCGAAGGCGAAGAAGAGTTCCGGCGGTTCGGTGGCGAAGAAGGTCCGCCAGCTACGGCTGCCGGCCGTCCGGTGTTCCTCGTCGACACCGATGAAGTCGATGGCGTAACGCCCACCGAACAGGTCCGTTCCATGACTTGGGACCCGCCGGGCTGGGCTGTTCTGGACGCGCCACAGTCCCGCGAAGGGTAAGGAGACCTCTGTCCCGCGGGCTCCCGGACTTTGTGAAGGTGACTCGCCGGCCATGGATTCACAATAGGTGAGCACCGTGGCGACGGTGGCTGCGCCGGCTGCGACGGTGCGGGCGACGAAGAGCCGACGGGGCGGGTCGGCGCTCCCCGCCTCCTTCTCGCCAGGGGCTTCACCGGGCCCTCGTTCGCTCGCGGCGGCGGCCAGGACTTCGCCCGTCGGCTTCTCCTGTGCCGGACTCCCACGAGCCGATCTCGCCGATGCCTTTTGATCCCGACCGGGTCGTCCACCCAGTCCGCTTCGATGTGCGGGACGTCGGAAAAACGCCGCCCTCTACGTGCGTAGAGGACGGCGTTCGTATGTGCCCCCGGCAGGACTCGAACCTGCGGCCAAGCGCTTAGAAGGCGCCTGCTCTATCCACTGAGCTACGGGGGCCGGTCTCGGTCGCGGAGTGCGGGCGTGCCTCCGGGTGACCGTGGCGCGGTCAAGGATAGGGGGCCCCGTGGCTGGCGCTTCTTGCTTCACGTCCGCGACACCATGTGGAGGTTCAGTGAAGCGCTCCCGATAATCGCAGGCTGGTGCGATTCGTGCAGCGGTTTTGGCCGTGTGCCGCACGGGTGTTGCTCAGTCGTTATGGCTGCGTCGGCAGGTGCGGCGTCGACCTGTGGGCCACATGGGGCGAATGGACCCATTCTTCTCCGTAACCGACTGTTTTCACTGCGCAGTGCCGTGGATACGCTTCAAAAGGCCACCAAAGTTGGGCATTCTGCGCATGTGGCGATCTTGAACGTACGGCCTGAACTGCTCGACGCACTGACCGCGCTGCGCGAAGGCGTCGCCGCTGCACGCTTTCCACTGCCCCTTCCAACTGCTGATCGCGCCCGTCGATCACGCGACGAACTGCTCGCACAGCTCGACGACTACCTCATGCCCCGGCTGCGCGTACCGCAGGCACCGCTCCTCGCGGTGGTCGGCGGTTCGACGGGTGCGGGCAAGTCGACGCTCGTCAACTCGCTGGTGGGGCGCAGAGTCAGCGAAGCGGGAGTCCTGCGTCCCACGACGCGTACGCCCGTACTCGTGTGCCATCCCGACGACAGGCAGTGGTTCTCGGGGCAGCGGATCCTCCCCCGGCTCGACAGGGTCTGGATGCCGCGCCAGGACGGTCCCCAGGGCGAGTTCGACGCGGCCGGGCAGGGCCTGGCGGCGGACGAGCTGATCGGCGCGGAGGAAGCCGCAGCCGAGGAGGAGGACGGCAAGCGGGCGCTGCGGATCGAGACCGACACCGCGCTCTCCCCCGGTCTGGCTCTGCTCGACGCCCCCGACATCGACTCCCTCGTCGCCCGCAACCGCGACCTGGCGGCAGAACTGCTGTGCGCCGCCGACATCTGGGTGCTGGTGACGACTGCCGCACGGTACGCGGACGCGGTGCCCTGGCATCTGCTGCGTACAGCCAAGGAGTACGACGTCACACTCGTCACCGTCCTCGACCGTGTGCCGCACCAGATCGCATCGGACGTCGCACGGCAGTACGGATCGCTGCTGATCCGCGAAGGTCTGGCGGACGTACCACGCTTCACCGTTCCCGAACTGCCCGAGTCCGCCGGGGGATCCGGGCTGCTTCCCGCCACCGCGGTGGCCGGACTGCGCAACTGGCTGACGCAGCGCGCCCTCGATCCCGCAGCACGGGCCGTGGCCGGACGCCGTACCGCCGCGGGTGCGCTCGCCTCGCTGCGCTCCCGCGTCGCCTCGCTCGCCAACGCGTCGGCGGCCCAGCATGCGGCGGCTCTGCGGCTGATGGGCCATATCGAGGAGGCGTACGAGGAGGCGCGCGTACGTGTGCGGCGGCACATCGCGGTCGGTGAACTCCTGGCGGGTGACGCCGACGCCCTCTGGCGCGGCTTCCCCGTGGACAGCCGGGGCGAGGAGGTGCTCGACGCTTTCGAGGACGGTCTGACCACGCTCCTCGCATCCTCCGTCGCCGGCGCGGACGAACGCATCACGGAGGCGTGGCGCCGCGAACCAGCCGTGGCCGACGGGGGGTTCGCGGGCTTCGCCGCCGGCCGGAACCTTCTGAACAGCCAGGACCTGGCCGACGGACGCGGGCGGATGAATCTGCTCGTACGCCGCTGGCGGCGCTGCCTGGAGGAGCTGGCCGACGAGGAGGCACGCGCCGTCGACCACGGCTTCGGGCGTGACGCCGAAGAGGCCTCGGCCTTGCTGGCGACGGCCCTGGTGGGTGGAGGGCACGCGGCGGGCGCGTACCGGTCGCTGGCAGTCGCCTTCGGCGATCTGAGCGCCAGGAAGCTGCGGGAGTGCGGGATCCGGCTGCTCGCCACGTATGTCGAACGGGCGCTGTACGGGGAGCGGGACCGCCGCCTCGCGCCGCTGGAAGCCCTGGAGACCGCGCCTGATCCGCAGGTCGATCTGATCGCGGCACTGTCGGTGCTGCGCAAGGCGGAAGCGTCGGCGCTGTCGGGGCCGGGGGCGCGGAAGTTGTCGCAGTCGCAGACGCAGACGGAGAGGTGACCGCAGTGTCCACAACGGATGTCCGGGCCGACGGCTCGTCCGATGAGAAGCAGGCCACGTCCGGGGACACCGAGGGCGGTGACGGCTCGCTCGGTGAGACCGGGGAAGCAAGGGAAGCAAGCGCGTCCGGCGGCGGGCTCAGCCGTGAGACGGGCGAGACCGGAGAGACCGTTGACGGGGCCGACGCGGACGAGGAAGCCGGAGCGTGGGACGACGGGCTGATCGCCCGCCGGGCACGCGGCGCGTCGGTGCCCGGCGAGCGCCAGGCGGGGTCGAGGGCCGCCGCCCTGTGGGGTGTCGAACCCGGCCCGGCTTCGTCGGACGCAGGCACAGCCGACGAGAGCGGATGGGAGTTCGCAGGCGGTGCGGGGCGCTCCGAGCCGCAGAGGGCCTCGGACTCCCACGGAACCTCCCAGGGGGCGCTGGGGAGGGCGAAGCCGGGCGGACAGCCCCTGACGGACTGGCCCTCGAGCGACGCGTCGCCGGCACAGGCGTACGAGAACGAGGCGCAGGGCGAGGCCGGTTCGCTGGGCCGGCGGGTCGTTGCTCTGCACAGGCTTCTCGATCTGTCCAGATCGCGGATCCCGGGCAGCGTGCTCGCGGAGGGCCAGCGCGTACTGGATTCCGCAGGGGCGCGTAAGCAGCTGCCTCGCGCCTACACGACGGTCGCGATCGCCGGAGCCACGGGAAGCGGCAAGTCCTCGCTGTTCAACGCACTCGCCGGTACGCGCCTTTCACAGGCCGGCATGCGCAGGCCGACGACCGCCACACCTGTCGCCTGCTCCTGGGAGGTGCCGGGCGCGGGTCCGGCCGACGGGCTGCTCGACCGGCTCGCGATCCCCACGTCCACAAGGCGGCTCATGCGTCCCGAGTCGGACTGGAGGGGCAGGATCGACGACGCGGCGCGCCATGAGCTGGAGGGTCTGGTTCTGATCGACCTTCCGGACCACGACTCGGCCGCCGAAGGCCACCGGGAGCAAGTGGACCGGCTGCTGCGGCTCGTCGATGCGGTCGTGTGGGTGGTGGACCCGGAGAAGTACGCCGACGCCGTGCTGCACGAGCGGTACCTGCGTCCGCTGGCCGGGTACGCCGAGGTGACGTTCATCGTCCTCAACCAGACCGACCGGCTGCCCGGTGAGGCGAAGGACGCGGTGCTCAACGACCTGCGGCGGCTGCTGGACGAGGACGGCATGGCGCTGGGCGAC
>DATMEI010000251.1:0-4759 GCA_035556995.1 Streptomyces sp. | reverse complement strand
GCGAGGCACGTCCCTCGAATGGCCCCTACACGAATCAGGGCGCCGGATGACAGCCCGGCCGGGAGACCTACGGCAGATCATGGTGCTCAGCAGGCCGTCGCGGCAGGCGGCCGCACTAGGTGGGATCGGGCTCGCCATCGCTTTGCTGTCCGGTCTCATCTTCACCCCTTATGCAATTCTGCCCTTCGCTCTCCTCGTGATCGTGGCAGTGATAGGCCTGTCCCGGCGCGACGAGGCCATCGCGATCAGTGTGCTCATCGGCGCCGTCGCGTTGATCCCGGCTGACCGGGTGATCGCACCTCTGGGTGCGGTGGGCGTCCCGGGCGTCGTCGTGGGCGGCGGGCTACTGCTGCTCTGGGTCTACTCCCGATGCGGACCCACCATGGGTCTGGACCGGGGTCGCCAACCGGTGCGCGTGGTGGCTCTCTTGCTGTTGGTCACCACCCTGGCGAGCTACGTGGCTGGGCAGCTCCGAGGGCTGGTTCCCGCCGAGGAGTCCCCCGCCAACGCCGCGCTGCTCGTCCTCGCCAGCGGGATGGGGATCCTGCTGTTCACGAGCGACGCCATACGGGACATGGAGAGAGTGCGGAAGGTCATCGAGCTTCTGGTGGCCGGCGCGGCATTCATGGCAGTCGTAGCGCTATTGCAGTACTACAACATTTTCGATTTTGCCGCCAGCGCGAATTTTCCCGGATTGGTCGTGCACACGGAGAACCTCTCCGAATTTGTCATCCAACGTGCTGGGCTGAACCGGGTGGCTGGCACTGCCACGCATCCCATCGAGTTGAGCGTGGTGCTGTCCATGACGTTGCCACTGGCGCTGAACATGGCGCTGTTCGGCCCTCGCGCGAAGCGGGCGCAGAACTGGGCGATGTTCTGCCTCATCGCGTCGGTCATTCCGTTGACCGTGTCGCGCTCGGGGATTCTCGCCGCCGGTGCTGCGCTACTGGTGTACGCCCTGACCCTGAAGCTCCGGACGATCCTCAACCTGATGCCGTTCGCCTTCTTCGGGGTAGCGACGATGGTGGTGCTCGCACCCGGCGTACTGGGAACGCTGCGCGGCTTTCTGCTGGCCACCGGCAGCGAGCCGAGTTCGGAGGCCCGGACCGACGACTATCCTGTCGTCTACGCGCAGTGGCAGGAGCACCCTCTTCTCGGCAGGGGACCGGGAACATATTTCCCCCAGTTGTACATAGTGCTGGACAACCAGTACCTCCTGACGTTGGTGAGCATGGGAGCCCTCGGGCTACTGGTGTACATAGTCCTGCTGTGCACCGGGTATTCGCTCGGACGACGGGCACACCGCCTCGCGCGCGAGAACGAACAGCGTCAGCTGGGCCAAGCGTTGGCAGCAGGCGTGGTCGCGGCGATGGTTAGTTCATTCACCTTCGATGCGATGAGTTTCACCGTGATGTTCGTGGTGACGCACCTCCTTGTCGGCCTCACGGGGGCGCTGTGGCGGATCGCCGTCCGCGACGGGGACGTGTCGACGGGAGCGGCTCATGCTGGAACGGAACGTTCGCCAAACGGGGTCGGGCCCTACGCAGGTCTACGGGCTGCGGGCACCTGGCCGGAAGGAGGTGCCCAAGGATGAGCGATCTCGCTGTGATCACGCCGAGCTTCGGGCCGGACGCCGAGATCTTCCAGGACCTGCGCAGGTCGGTGCTGGAGCACACGCCACCGTCCACCGTCCACCACGTGATCGTGCCGCGCGGTGACCGCTCGACCTTCGCCCACTTCGCCTGCGATCACTGCGTTGTACGGACGGAGCCAGAGTTCCTGCCCCTGCGCTACGTGCGCACGCCGGTCCGCGGTCTGTGGATGAACCTGCGCCGGCCGTGGCCCCCCGCGCGGGGTTGGGTGCTGCAGCAGGCGCTGAAGATCGCCACCGCAGGGTCACTGCGAACCACGGCAGTGCTCATCGCGGACTCGGACGTGGTGCTCGTGCGGGCGGTTGACCCGATCGATGTTGTACGGGACGGCCAGGTGATGCTGTACCGCCTCGAGGGTGCGGTGCATGCAGGGATGGAGCGCCACGTGCGGTGGCACCAGGTGGCGCGGCGGCTGCTCGGCGTGAACGCGGTAGGCCGGCCACCGCTGCACGACTACGTGAGCTCGTTCAACGTCTGGGACCCGTCGGTCGTGCGCGGGATGCAGGCGAGGATCGGCGAGGTCACTGGGCGGCACTGGCTCGACGCGGTCACATCCGAGCTGCACGTGTCGGAGTTCGTGCTGTACGGGGTCTACGTCGACGAGGTGCTGGGCGGGCGAGAGCCCGGCGGGTACCTGGGGGCGGAGTTCTGCCACAACTACTGGGACGACATCCCCCTGGATCGCACGGGAGCGGAGACGTTTGCGGCTGGCATCGGTCCGGACGCGCTGGCCGTGATGATCTCAGCGAAGTCCCGCACGCCCCGTGATGTACGACGGTGGGCGGAGCAGCGCTGCCGCGAGCGGTTGAGCAGCCTCGGTGCCGGGTGAACGACGTGGCTACCGCGGCCAAGGGGAAGAAGGTACTCACATGATGCTCGTGGACGCTCCGGCGCGGCTGGAGATCGGCGGCGTGGGACTGTGCGCCCTCACCGAGAGGGACGTGGTTGCTCGCGTACGTGAGCAGTGGCGCGCCGGTCAGGGCGGCAGCATCGTCACCGCCAATGTCGACATCATCCGCGCGGCCAGCTGTGACACCGACCTGAGAGAGCTGATAGCCAGCGCGTCGCTGGTGGTCGCTGACGGCACTCCGCTGGTGTGGGCGGCGCGGCTCCTGGGACGCCGTCTCCCCGAGCGGGTCACAGGGTCCTCGCTCGTCTTCTCGCTTGCCGAGGCGGCGGCTGCGGACGGGCGCTCACTATTCCTGCTGGGTGGCGACCCGGGGGTGCCCGAGGCCGCGGCACACGTCCTGCAGTCCCGGTACCCCGGCCTGCGGGTGGCCGGCACCTTCGCTCCGCCGTTCGGCTTCGACGCCACCGAGGACGGGATGGACCACGTCGTGCAGGCGGTGACCGCGGCCGCCCCGGACCTGGTGCTGGTCGGGCTTGGCTTTCCGAAGCAGGAGCGGACGATCCAGCGGCTTCGCAGCGCGCTGCCGGACGCCTGGTACCTTGGCTGCGGCGCGGGCATCCCGATGGCGGCGGGCCAGTTTCGCCGGGCGCCGGTGCTGATGCAGCGCCTCGGCATGGAGTGGTTGCACCGGCTAGTCCTGGAGCCGCGGCGGCTTGCCGGGCGCTACCTGCGCGACGACCTGCCATTCGCGCTCACGATGCTGGCGGCGGCGCTGAGCACCCGGCTGACTCCGTCCCGCCCGAGGAGCGGGCCTCGCACGAGCGCGCTCACGGCCCCGGTCCAGCGCGGCGGGTTCCGCCCGCTCGCGGTCGTCATCGTCACGTACGCCAGTGCCGAGGTGGTCGCCGACTGCCTCGAGGTGCTCCCGGCGGCCCTTGAGGGTGTTGGGGACGCGCGGGTCCTCGTCGTCGACAACGCCTCACCGGACGGCACTCTCGATGTCGTGAGGCAGGTGGCGCCGGAGGCGGAGATCGTGTGCAGGGGGAGCAACGACGGTTTCGCGGCCGGGGTCAACGCCGGGCTCGCCGCGGCCCGGGGCTGCGACGTCCTCGTGCTCAACCCGGACGTCCGCCTCGCCCCCCGGTCGGTCGCCGCGCTCCGCAGCGGCCTGCTCGTGCCGGGCACCGGTATCTCGGTGCCCCGGCTGCTCGACGCGGCGGGCCAGATGTACCCCTCACTCCGGCGGCAGCCGACTGCGCTCCGCGCTCTCGCGGCGGCGTTGCTGGGCGGCACCCGGGTGGGACGGGTGCCGGCGCTGGGGGAACTGGTCGTCGACCCCGCGCCGTACCTGCGGGGCGGCACCGCGGCATGGGCCACCGGTGCGGCCTGGCTGGTGTCAGCCGACTGTATCGACGCGGTGGGCATGCTGGACGAGCGGTACTTCCTCTACTCCGAGGAGACCGAGTACATGCTGCGCGCAGCGGATCATGGCTTCGTGGTGCGGCTGGCGCCGGCGGCGGTGGGTACCCATCTGGGCGGTGCGCAGGCGAGTTCACCGTCGCTGTGGGCGCTGTCGGTGACCAACCAGGTGCGGTTGCACCGTGAGCGGCGTGGGGTGGCGGCGGCAGGGGTCATGTGGCTCGCCCTCGTGCTCAGCGAGGCGCTGCGGTTGATCGCGCACCGCCATGCTGGGCGCCGACGCCACCTGGCCGCGCTGGCCGCGCTGGCCCGGATGCGGCGGTGGCCGCAGCGGCCGGGAGTGGGAGCCGAGCGACCGGCAGGTGAGCCCGGGTACCTGTGCTTCTCCGCGCAGGACTGGTGGTACCACAACCGTGCCCACTCCGACTTCCAGCTCATGCGCGGGATCGCCCAGCACCGTCGGGTGCTTGTGGTGAACAGCATCGGCCTGCGGATGCCGTTGCCGGGCCGCAGTACCCACGTCACCCGCCGCATTCTGCGCAAGCTCCGCAGTGTCGCCAAGCTGGTGCGCCGACCATTGCCGGACCTGCCGCAGTACTACGTGATGAGCCCACTGCCGCTGCCGTTCTACCGCACGCGCTGGCTCCGCACCCTGGGCGCGGTCCTGGTACGCGCCCAGGTGCGGGCGGTGTGCCTGGCGCTCGGGATGCGGGCCCCGGTGATCGTGACGACGCTGCCGACGGCCTGGGACGTGATCCGCCCGATGCAGCGGCGCTCGCTGGTGTTCAACCGCTCCGACCGTCACTCCGAGTTTCCCGAGTCGGATCGCGCCACCATC
>DATMEI010000250.1:0-6580 GCA_035556995.1 Streptomyces sp. | reverse complement strand
TGACGCCCCATTCCTCCGCGAGCGCGGCGACCAGGCGCAGGCCGTGGCCCTGATGTCCGGGGTGCCCGTCGTCCTCGCCGACCGCGCGCGTCTCCACCGCACGCGTGGAGTGCTGGTCGGCGACCTCCACGACCAGAGCGCTGCCCTCGTACCGGCACTCCAGCTGCACGCCCGTGCCGGCGTGCACCACCGCGTTCGTCACCAACTCGCTGGCCAGCAGCATCGCGTCGTCCACCGACGCGTCCGGCATCCCCCAGCCGCGCAGTGCCCGGCGGACGAACGTACGCGCGGCCGAAGGGGATTGAGTGCCGCCGGGCAGCGACACCCGCGCCGTGAAGGAGTCCGGCTCGGGCACGAGTCCGGCCACGAGGTCGGTCGCGGTACCGGCTGTCCGCCGGTCGTCCGCCTCCGCCTCGCCCGCATCCCCCCACCACATCGACATCGTCCCCACAGTGCCGCACCTCTACAGTTCTCCGATTAAACCCCGCGCGGTCACCCCAAGGGTGACAGACTGACCTGATCCATATGCGTCGAGTGACGAAACTGATGAGGCGCGACCATGAGTGGTGAAGCGTCCGGAGCTCTGGACACTCCTCAGGAGGCGGGCGCCGGACTGCGCCCCGTGCTCCATGTGCTGCGCGCCCTGCGCGACGGCGACCTCACCGCACGCGTCGGGCTGGATCCCGGTGCCGTGCCCGGAGTTCACACCGAAATCGCGGACACCGTGAACCAGCTCGCCGCGCGCACCGAGCACCTCGCCTCCGAGCTGCTCCGCGTACGCAACGACGTCGTACGCCGCGGCCGGGAGGACGAACGTCTGACTGCGAGCCCCGGCCAGGGGGCGTGGACAGACTCCGTAGGCGCGGTCAACTCCCTTCTCGAGACGATCCTCGGCTCACGTGCGGAGGCCACCCGCGTGCTTGCCGCCGTGGCCGACGGTGATCTCTCCCGCCGCGTCGATCTGCACGAGGACGGCAGGCCCCTCCGTGGCGAACTGCGCCGCCTGGGCCGCACCGTCAACCGGATGACCGATCAACTCGCCCTGTTCACCAGCGAGGTGACCCGCGCGGCCCTCGACGAGGACGGCGAGGGCGGCCGCGGCCCGGGCGGCAAGCACACCGGTCCGGTCACGCCGCACACCACCGTGCGTGGCCTGTCCGGCAGTTGGCGGGACGCGGCGGAGGCGGTCAACCGGATGGTCACCGACCTGCGCGAGACCACGCGTGCGAAGGAGTGGCTGGAGTCCAACCTCACTCGGCTCGCCGCTCTGATGCAGGGCCGACGCGACATACGGGAGATCGCCGAGCCCATCATGCGGGAGCTCCCGCCGCTCGTCGGGGCGCAGTTCGGCGCCTTCTTCCTGGCGGGACGTTCCGAGGCGGGGACAGCACCGGGCGCCGAGGAGCTGTCGTACGTCGCCGGCTACGGCACCGCCGCGTACGAACCCGGCGCACGGCCGCACGGCGGCGAACACGGGCACAGCCTGATCGCCCAAGTCGCCGCGGAGAAGCGGCGGCTGCTGCTCACCGACGTGCCGCCGGACTACCTGCCCGTCGGTTCCGGGCTGGGCGAGGCACGTCCGGCCTGTGTGGTGATCCTGCCCGTGCTGTACGAGGACCGGCTGCTGGGCGTACTCGAACTCGCGTCGTTCAGCACGTTCAGCGACATCCACCTCGCCTTCTTCGACCAGTTCGTGCACACCATGGGCGTCGCCCTGCACACCATCAGGGCCAATACGGAACTCTCCGAGAAGGCCTCGCTGCTCGCCGCCTCCTCGCAGTACAAGACGCAGTTCCTCGCCAACATGTCGCACGAGCTGCGCACTCCGCTCAACTCACTGCTGGTTCTCTCGCAGTTGCTCGCGGACAACGAGGCGGGGCATCTCTCGTCCGAGGAGGTGCGCTTCGCGCAGACGATCCACCGCTCGGGCACGGACCTGCTGCTCCTCATCAACGATGTGCTAGACCTGGCCAAGATCGAGGCAGGCCGGATGGAGGCACGTCCCCGGCGTCTCACGCTGCGGAAGCTGCTCACCTATGTGGAGGACACCTTCCGCCCGCTCGCCCTCGACCGCGGCCTCGGCTTCTCCGTGACCGCGGCGGACGAGGCGCCCGTTCAACTGCACGCGGACGAGCGGCGGTTGCAGCAGGTGCTGCGCAATCTGCTCTCCAACGCCATGAAGTTCACGGCCGAGGGCGGCATCAGCCTGCACGCCGCACCGGCCGCCGACCGCGGCCCGGACGGCGAGCCGCTGGTCGCCTTCACCGTCACCGACACGGGCATCGGCATCGCGCCCGGGCAACTCCCGCGCATCTTCGAGGCGTTCCAGCAGGGAGACGGCTCCACTCACCGCACGTACGGAGGTACGGGGCTCGGGCTCGCCATCAGCCGGGAGCTGGCCGGGCTTCTCGGCGGCAGCATCACCGTGGAGAGCACACAGGGCAAGGGCAGCACCTTCACGCTGTACGTACCGGCGCATCTGCCGGCCGCCGTGCCGCAGCCCGCGGTCGCCGCCCCGGCGCCGGAACCGCGCCCGCAGCCGTCCCAGCCCGCGCAGCCCGCGCAGCCCTCACAGCTTGCACAACTGCCCGCGCCGCGCAGCAACGGCCACAGCACGGGCACCGGCACCGGCACCGGCACCGGCGACCACAGCGACAGCACCTCCGAAGAAGGCACGTCCGCCTCCTCCCGTCTCACCGTGTGGCAGAGCGGACGTGCCGCGGAAGTCCTGCGGCGCACACGCGTGCTGCTGGTCGACGACGACATCCGCAACGTCTTCGCCCTGACGCATCTGCTGGGCCGTGTCGGCATGTCCGTGCGCTACGCCGAGAACGGCGTCGAGGCACTGGCCGCCCTGGAACGCGAACCCGCCGTCGACCTGATCCTGATGGACATCATGATGCCGGAGATGGACGGCTACGAGGCCATCCGCACCCTCCGCGCCGACCCCCGCTTCGCTCAGCTGCCCGTGGTCGCCCTCACCGCGCAGGCCATGCCGGGTGACAGCGGGCAGTCTCTCTCCGCAGGAGCCTCCGCATACGTGCCCAAGCCCGTCGTCATCGACCAGCTGCTGGGCACGGTGCTCGCCCTGCTCGATCCGCATCACCCCACGAGGCAGCGATGACTCCAGAGTTCAGTGCGCAAATACCGCACACCGCGTACGCCGACCCGTCCGACGAGGCGAGCATCCTGCTGGTCGACGACAGGGAGGACAACCTCGTCGCGCTGGAGGCCGTGCTCGCCACGCTGGAAGTGCCCCTGGTCCGGGCGACGTCCGGCGAGGAGGCGATGAAGGCGCTGCTGCGCCGGGAGTTCGCGGTCGTGCTGCTCGATGTGCTGATGCCCGGCATGGACGGCTTCGAGACCGCCGCGCACATCAAGCGTCTCGACCAGACCCGGGATGTGCCGATCATCTTCCTGACCGGGGCCGAATCCGCGTCCGAGGCCGGCTACGCCTTCCGTGGTTACGCGACCGGAGCCGCGGACTACCTCACCAAGCCCTTCGACCCGTGGATGCTGCGCACCAAGGTCTCGGTCTTCCTCGAACTCCACCGCAAGAACCGGCAGTTGCAGCAGTTGCTGAGCGGCCAGCGCGACCGGCTGGGAGAGTTCGCGCGGCGTCTGCTGGCGGTCGAGAGTCATCTGAACCGCAGCACGTCCGACAGCACGGCCGACAGCGCGAGCGGCACGGAAGGCACCGCCGAGGGTGACCCCCCGCCCGCGGGCCGGGCCAGCGAAAGCGACCACAGCGGTGGCACGGTGCCGGACGTGCCGGAACTCGCCCGCCGCGTCGCACAGTTGGCCGCCGCCCTGGACGGGCTCCGCGACGAAATGCGCTGAACATGCGTGTGCCGGACGGTCGTCACACCGCCCGGCACAGCAACACTCCTTGCATGCCTGCAAGTTCAGGCCGTGATTCTCACGCCTCGCGCGAACCCGCGTACATCTCCTCGATCAGGTGCCCGTACTCCCGCTCCACCACAGGCCGCTTGAGCTTGAGGCTGGGTGTCAGCTCACCGTGCTCGATGTCGAGGTCGCGCGGCAGCACACGGAACTTCTTGATGGTCTGCCAGCGCTGGAGGCTGCCGTTCAGCTCCTCCACGTACCCGTCGACCATCCGGCGCACGTCTTCGCTGATGATGACCTCGGTGTAGGGCTTGCCCTTGAGCGACTCCTGCTCCTCCGCCCACGCGGTGAGGCTCACCTCGTCCAGGGCGATCAGCGCGGTGCAGAAGTTACGGTCCGCGCCGTGCACCAGGATGTTGGAGACGTACGGACAGAGCGCCTTGAACTGGCCCTCCACCTCCGCGGGCGCGATGTACTTGCCGCCCGAGGTCTTGATCAGGTCCTTCTTGCGGTCGGTGATCCGCAGATAGCCGTCCTCGGACAGCTCGCCGATGTCGCCGGTGTGGAACCAGCCGTCTTGCTCGAGGACTTCAGCCGTCTTGTCCGGCAGCCCGTGGTAGCCCTGCATGATGCCCGGCCCGCGCAGCAGGATCTCGCCGTCCTGGGCGATGCGCACCTCGGTGCCGGGCAGCGGCTTGCCGACCGTGCCCGTGCGGTAGGCCTCACCGGGGTTGACGAAGCTGGCGGCGGAGGACTCGGTCAGCCCGTAGCCCTCCAGGATGTGGATGCCGGCCCCGGAGAAGAAGAGGCCGATGTCCGGGGCGAGCGCCGCGGAACCGGAGACGCAGGCGCGCAGGTTTCCGCCGAAGGCCTCACGGAGCTTGGCGTAGACAAGCCGGTCGGCGACCGCGTGCTTGGCCTTGAGTCCTGCCGGCGCGGTGGCGTTGCCGGTGCGGCGGAAGTTCTCCTGGGTGACCTTGGCGTATTCGCGGGCGACTCCGGCCGCCCACTGGAAGATCTTGTACTTCGCCGCGCCACCGGCCTTGGCCTTGGCCGCGACACCGTTGTAGACCTTTTCGAATATCCGCGGCACGGCGGCCATGTAGGTCGGCTGCACGACCGGCAGATTCTCGATGATCTTGTCGATGCGCCCGTCCACCGCGGTCACGTGGCCGACCTCGATCTGCCCCGCTGTCAGCACCTTGCCGAAGACGTGGGCCAGCGGCAGCCACAGGTACTGCACGTCTTCGTTGGTCACCAGGCCGGACTGCGCGATGGCCTTGGCCATGTAGGCCCAGCAGTCGTGCGGCAGCCGTACGCCCTTGGGCTTGCCGGTGGTGCCGGAGGTGTAGATGAGCGTGGCCAGCTGGTCGGAGCGCAGACCGCGCACCGTGTTCTTGATGGCGTCGGGGTGCGCCTGCAGGTACTCGGCGCCGCGACGGGTCAGCTCGTCGAGGCTGAGCACCCAGCCCTCGGGGTCGCCGTGCGCGGGCCCCGTACCGGCCGGGACTCCCTCCGGGGAGGTGTCGCCGGCGTCGATGAGGACGACGTGCTTCAGATGAGGCAGGTCGGCGCGGTGCTCACGCACCTTCGCGAGCTGCTCTGTGTCCTCCGCGATCAGCACACGGCTGTCGGAGTCGGCGAGGATGAAGGCCGTCTCCTCGACGTTGGTGCTGGGGTAGACCGTGGTGGTCGCGGCACCCGCGCACAGGATGCCGAGGTCGGAGAGGATCCAGTCGACCCGGGTGGCGGAGGCGATGGCGACCCTCTCCTCGGGAGCCACCCCCAGGGTCATCAGTCCTGCGGCGATGCCGAAGACGCGCTGCGCGGCCTCGGCCCAGGTGTAGGAACGCCATGCGTCGGGCCCTTCGCCCGAGGCGGACGGGACCGGGTAACGGTAGGCCTCGGCGTCCGGGGTGGCCTCGACCCGTTCCAGGAAGAGTGTCGCCACGGAGGGCGGCCGGTTCTCAATCAGGGGTTGTGTGTCGCTCACGACATCCTCCGCTGGCCAGCACCTTTGCTTGGTGACTTGCGAGGTGAGCCCTTGTTGACTCACGAGTAACTATGGGGCAGCGCCAGCCTAGATGCCCTCGCCGCCTAACGTAAGGGGGTCGCGGTTCGCATTGACCCGATCACCGCTCGATCGTCACAGGCTCCTCAGGAAAGCCAGAGAGGCGGACCGCGTGCGGTCCGCCCCGTCCCGGTTCGTCACCCCTTCACCTGCTGCCCGGTGCGGGGACGACGAGTTTCTTCTTCGCTACTTCTTCGCTACTTCTTCGCCTTGGTGCCCTCGCCGGTGCCGCCGGCGCCGCTGTCCGTCGAGAGCGCGGCGATGAACGCCTCCTGCGGCACCTCGACCCGGCCGACGACCTTCATCCGCTTCTTGCCCTCCTTCTGCTTCTCCAGCAGCTTCCGCTTACGGGAGATGTCACCGCCGTAGCACTTGGCGAGCATGTCCTTGCGCAGCGCGCGGATCGTCTCGCAGGCGATGATCCGGGCGCCGATGGCGGCCTGGATCGGCACCTCGAACTGCTGCCGGGGGATGAGCTCCTTCAGCTTGCCGGCCAGCATCACGCCGTAGGCGTACGCCGCGTCCTTGTGCACGATGGCGCTGAAGGCGTCGACCGGCTCGCCCTGCAGCAGGATGTCGACCTTGACCAGGTCGGCGGCCTGGTCGCCGGAACGCTCGTAGTCGAGCGAGGCGTAGCCCTTGGTGCGCGACTTCAGCTGGTCG
>DATMEI010000249.1:0-4429 GCA_035556995.1 Streptomyces sp. | reverse complement strand
GTGTGCCGGTGACTCGGTGGAGAAGGTGTCCTGGTTGGCGGCCCGCCACGAGAGCGGATCGTCGCTCAGCTGCCCTGCCTGCTCGTTCTCCGGCTCCTCGGCGGCCTCGTCGCCCACGTCGGGCTCCTCCTCGGCCAGGCGGTCGTCCAGCGACTCGCCCTCGACCTGCTCGGCGAACGTCGTGCCGTAGCTCTCGACGGCCACCGGCTCATCCCCCGGTACGGATGCCCGCTGCGGGTCGTTGGCCAGCTCCGCCTCAGGGGAGCCGTCCGCGAAATCCGGCATCCCCTCGTCTTCCGGCTCCGCCCCCGGATCGTGGCCTTCATCCTCAGTCATGATCGTGGCCCTCATCCTCAGTCATGCCACCCGGCGGTACCCCTGTGGACCTGCGGAAAACGTCCCACGCTCAGCGCGGCGACGACTGCCGTCGTCTGCGCCGCACCACCACCATCAGATCGACGAGGGAGAACAGCGCGAGGGCGCCGCAGATGACGGTCAGGGTGCGCAGCGAGTCGACGCCCGGCACGTCCCCGGGGCCCGTCTGCGTCGTCCAGTACCAGAACAGCGCCGTGGCGGCCAGGAAGACCGGCGTGAAGATGACCGCGAGGATCAGCCGTACGCCCAGCGCGCTGCGGGCCGTGACGGGTTCGGTGCCCGTACGCGACGAGCGACGCTCCGGCAGGCCGAACTGCGATCTCAGTGACTCAGGCGGTCCCGGCGGATCGTGACGTCCGGGCGGATCGTACGGTCCCCGGGGCCGGTGCGGCCCGGTGCGGGGCGTCCGTGCCGCCTGTCCGGGGCGGCGAAGTGTCATTTCTCTCGCCCCTTCCTGCTCTCAAACTGCCCCGCTTCCAGTGTCCTCCTGTCCACGTCGTACGTGCTGCCGCGCTCAGACCTCGGCCTCGTGGCACAGCCCGCACGTGAAGCGCCGCGCATCCGGTGAGTGCGTGCTCCTGCCCGTACCGGCGGACTCGTGCACGATCTGCGGTGCGACATGCGCATGGTCCAGACAGAGTCCCGCGCCGCAGCGGGTGCACACGGCCACTGCGACGGTGGTGTCCTGCCGTGACAGGCAGTCATAGCAGTTCATGGTCGTCCTCCCAGGTCACCGTTGGTGCTCGCACCCTCACCCTGGGGGTACGCCGGTTCGCCTTCCCGCATCCCGGGCGGCGGCCTGTGCAGCGCCGGGTGCCACCGCTGCGGCGCGGGAAACGGCAATGGTGGGGCGCAGCCCGTACGGACCGGTGCTGCGGAATCCGCACCAGACAGGACCGGCAGGGGTTACCGTGCCAGGCACCCGTCCTTCGCGAGGTGCACCGGCAGGTCGCAAGGACCAACGGAAGGACATCGCAGCCCAGTTCGGGTGCACGGTTTGCCCGCTTCGGATCAGGGAGGCCAACAGACGGCCGTAGTGCCCCAGTTCGCCCCCGCCGTTCGGTCACACCCGGCGGAGGTGAAATGCCAGGGTGCTATGCCCCGGAAACTCCCACACGGGCGGACAAGATCAAGCCGCAGAGTTACCGATTCCTTCCAACGGCCCGGCACCTGTCAGTAGCCTCATGACCCAGCGGCAAGCCGCCGTTGAGCTGAACGAGCTGGAGACCCAGATGGAACGTCCTGCCTGGGCCCCGCAGGGCATAGACCTGACGGTGCCGAGCGTGTCGCGCATGTACGACTACTACCTGGGCGGTTCGCACAACTTCGAGGTGGACAGGGAGGCCGGGCGGCGAGCCGTTCAGGCATGGCCCGGTCTGCCGAAGCTCGTCCAGGCGAATCGTGCCTTCACGCGGCGTGCCATCAACTATGCGATCAGTGAAGGCATCACGCAGTTCCTCGACATCGGCTCCGGCATCCCCACGTTCGGCAACACCCATGAGGTGGCTCAGCGAATCGACGCGGAGTCACGGATCGTCTACGTCGACAACGACCCGGTGGCCGTGGCGCACAGCCGCGCGGTGCTCGAGGGAAACGACCGCGCGGACATCGTCTCGGCCGACTTCCGCTCCCCGCAGGACATCCTCTACAGCGCGGAGACCGAACGGCTGCTGGACTTCGAAAAGCCCGTGGCAGTGCTGCTCGTCGCGGTGCTGCACTTCATCGAGGACAGGGACGAACCCGGCAAGATCGTCGCCGAGTTGGCTGAAGCCCTCGCGCCCGGCAGTCTGCTCGTGGTGAGCCACAGTTCGACCGACGAGGGCCCGAAACTCGACGGAGGCGCCGGAGTGCGGGATGTCTACAGACGGACGAGCTCACCACTGATCATGCGGTCCCGTGCCGGGATCAAGCAGTTCTTCGAAGGCTTCGACCTGGTGGAGCCGGGGCTGGTCGCACTGCCGCGCTGGCGCCCCGACGAAGTGACGGAGACGACGGATCCGGTGCTCCTGAGTGGTTACGCCGGGGTGGGCCGCAAGGCGGGAAGCGTCGGGTGACTCCCGGCCCGCATGAGTCCGAAGGGCTCGAGAAGGACGGACTACGGCGCTTCGCGACCATCTGGAGCCGCGCCGTCTATCCGGCGACGCAGACCTCGATGACGCGCGCCGAACTGGAGGACTACCTCTACCCGTTGGCCATGCAGCTGTGCGACGCCCTGCACACGTACCCCTTCTCCCCCGCCCCCGGCCGCGACGTGGGGGCCGCTCTGGTCAAGGGTCACTGCACCAGCCCCGACGCACTTCCGCACGTGCTCGGAGTCATCGACTCCTACCTGGTGCTCTACGGACGCGACCCGGAGAGCACGACGCTGCCGGTGGACGAGGCCCGCGCCCGCTGCTCCCGGCTGCAGCACGCGATCTCCGCGGGGTTCACCGAGGCCCTGCGCGATCGCACTCTCGCCGAGCAGGAGGCGCTCTCGCGCGCCGCGCTGGCCGCGCAGACCGCGGTCGAGGAGGCGCTGCACGCGAGCGAGACGCGCTTCCGTGCCGTCTTCAAGGACGCCACCATCGGCATCAGCATCGCCGACATGGACGGCCGCATCCGGGACGCCAACGGCGCGATCGCCCGGATGTTCAACCGCTCCGAGGAGGAGATGCGGCGACGGAACGTCAACGAGTGGGTGCACCCCGACGACGCACCCGATGTGTGGCGCATGCACCGGCAGTTGGTGCGCGGCGAACGGGACCACTTCCGGGTCGAGAAGCCCTTCCACCGCCCGGACGGGACCGTACTGTGGACCAATCTGACGGTCTCGCTGCTGCGTGACGCCGACGGCGAACCGCGTTACCAGCTGGCCCTGTTGGAGGACATCACCGAGCGCCGGCTGCTGCACCTGCGGCTGCGCTACGAGGCCACGCACGACGAGCTGACGGGCCTGCCCAACCGCACCTTGTTCGCCGAGCGCCTGGACCGGCTGCTGTCGGCGAGCAGCGGCGTGAAGCGGTTCGGGCTGTGCTATCTCGACATAGACGGCTTCAAGGCGGTCAACGACAGCCTGGGGCACGCGGTGGGCGACCAGTTGCTGATGGCCGTCGCCGAACGGCTGCAGTCCTGTACCGCGGGGTCCGGCCATCTCGTGGCCCGTATCGGCGGCGACGAGTTCGCGGCTCTGTTCACCGACCCCTGCGGCCCTGAAGAGGTCGCGGAGCTTGCACGGCAGGTGCTGGCCGCCCTTGCGACACCGATCGGCATCGACGGCCGTGAGCTGTCCGTACGGGCGAGCATCGGCATCGTCGAGGGGCCGAGCGGGGAGCTGCGGCCCGAAGAGGTGATGCGCAGCGCCGACATCACCATGTACAGGGCCAAGGACGCGGGCGGCAACCGCTACGAGCTGGCCGACCCCGACTCCGACGCACGGGCCATAGACCGGCACAGCCTCACCAACCACCTGCCGGCGGCCCTGGAGCGGGACGAGTTCTTCCTGGAGTACCAGCCACTGATCCGTATGAGCGACGGGCATGTCGACGGCGCCGAGGCCCTTGTGCGCTGGAAGCACCCGGTGCACGGCCGTCTGGGGCCCGACCGCTTCATCCCGCTCGCGGAACACACCGGCCTCATCGTGCCGTTGGGCCGGTGGGTGATGGAGCAGGCCGTACAGCAGGCGTGCGCGTGGCACGAGGAGCGCAGCCAGAGCAACGGGAGCAAGGGCGGCAAGAAGAACGGCAAGGGACGCGGCGAACTCGCAGAGCCGCCGCTGCGGGTGAACGTCAACCTCTCGCCCCGTCAGCTGCACCACCCGGATCTGGTCCCGGACACGATCGCCGTGCTGGAGGCCGCGGGGATGCCGCCGTCCTCGCTGTGCCTGGAGGTCACGGAGAGCGCGCTGATCGGCGCCGACGAGGACGAGCTGAAGCCGCTGCGCCAACTGGCCGAGATCGGCGTCGAGATCGCGCTCGACGACTTCGGCACCGGCTACTCCAACCTCGCGAACCTCCGGCGGCTGCCGGCCACCACGCTGAAGCTGGACCGCTCCTTCACGCAGGGGCTCCAGCAGCAT
>DATMEI010000248.1:0-5857 GCA_035556995.1 Streptomyces sp. | reverse complement strand
GGAGCCGTCCGGGTGGCAGGAGTAGAGATTGCCGACGCCCTCGTGGTCGGAGAGGAAGGCGATCCGGGAGTGGCCCACGAACATCACCGAGTCGAGGTGCCCCTCCAGTTCGGGCAGCAGGCGCTCGCCGTGCAGCCACAGCCGTCCGGTTGCCCCGCCCCTGTACCGCTTCCAGGCGGCCGGGTCGTGCGGTGGCTTGCCCGTCAGCAGCAGGGTGCGGCGTGAGCCCGCGAGTTCGGCGACGGCGATGTCGGCGACGGGGCCCCAGGGGAGGCGGCCTCCGGGGCTGCCGTCCGTGGGGAGGCGGTAGGACCAGGTGTGGTAGCTGAAGGGCTGTTCGTGCGAGGAGACGGCCAGCACGTCACCCTCGGGGGTCCAGCCGCAGACGCGTGCCTCCCCGGCGCCCCAGTAGGTCAGGCGGCGGGACGGGCCGCCGCCGACCGGGACGAGATGGACCTCCGGGTCGAGGCTGCGCCAGGACGTGAAGGCGATCTGCCGGCCGTCGGGGGAGAAGCGCGGACAGCTGATGCGCGTACGGTCCACCGTCAGCCGCCAGGCACGGCCCTCCCCGGTGAGCGGCGCGACCCACAGGTCGTCCTCGGCGGCGAAGCAGACGAGGTCGTCGTGCAGGTGCGGGAAGCGGAGGTACGGAGGGAGCCGCCCCGTCGGCTGTTCGCTACGCATGGCCATGACTGCCATGGTTCGAGCAGGTTGGTGCGGCGGCAACTTGTGGCGGGGCTGTGAGGTGGCTCTCAGTTCGCTCCGGCGCTCAACCGATCCTGCGAGACGACGTCTTTTGACATGAGCTGACATTGCCGGCGCGGCACCCGATGCACCCAGGCACCCACGGCGCCCGCCAGTACTTCTCATGAACCGGAGACCCTCGCGTGGCCACCTTCCTCTACAGACTCGGCAGGCTCGCATTCCGGCGCCGCCGCATCGTCGCCCTCATATGGGTGGTGCTGCTGGTGGCGGCCGGGGCGGGCGCGTCCACCGCCTCGAACCCTCCCGACGACGACTTCGCACTGCCCGGTACGGAGGCCCAGCAGGCCTTCGACGTACTGGAGGAGCGCTTCCC
Organism: Streptomyces sp.; assembly: GCA_035556995.1. Lineage (GTDB taxonomy): Bacteria > Actinomycetota > Actinomycetes > Streptomycetales > Streptomycetaceae > Streptomyces. The sequence continues at coordinate 4,779 of DATMEI010000248.1, read as the reverse complement.
GGAAGCCAACGCCGAGGGTGCGAACGCCCGAATGGTCTTCCGGGCACCCAGCGGCGAGAAGATCACGGCGACCGACAACCGTACGGCCGTGAAGGAGACCGTCGGTGAGCTAGCCGGCGGGCAGGCAGCCGCCGTCACCGACCCCTTCGCCCCCAGGAGCGGTGCCGTCAGCAAGGACGGCACCACCGCCTACGCCTCCGTGACCTACAAGGTCGCCGCCGACAAGATCACGGATGCGACGCGCGAGAAGATCGAATCGGCCGCCGAGGAGGGCCGCGACGCGGGCCTGAAGGTCGAGACCGGCGGTGACGCACTCTTCGTCCAGCCCGACATGGGCAACGGCGAGATCTTCGGCATCGCCGTCGCCGCCGTCGTCCTCATCCTCACCTTCGGCTCGCTGATCGCCGCCGGACTGCCACTGGTCACGGCACTGATCGGCGTGATGATCGGCATCTCGGGCATCACCGCTCTGGGCGCCACACTCGGCCTCTCGGCCAACACGACGACGCTCGCGATGATGATCGGCCTCGCCGTCGGCATCGACTACGCCCTCTTCATCGCCTCCCGCTACCGCGCCGAACTCGCGGAAGGCCGCGAGCGCGAGGACGCCGCAGGGCGTGCCGTCGGCACCGCGGGCTCCGCGGTGGTCTTCGCCGGGCTCACGGTCGTCATCGCCCTCGCGGGGCTGGCGGTCGTCAACATCCCGCTGCTCACCAAGATGGGCTTCGCGGCGGCCGGTACGGTCGTCATCGCCGTCCTGGTCGCGATCACTCTGGTCCCCGCGGCGCTCGGCATCGTCGGCAAGCGCATCTACGGCCGCAAGGTCCGCAAGGCCAACCCGGAGACGGGCGCGCCCGATTCACGGGCCGCGGACGCCAGACCCGGTGCGGGCGAGCGCTGGGCGGGCTTCGTACTGCGCCGCCCCCTGATGGTGCTCGCCGTGGCGGTGCTGGGGCTCGGCGTCCTCGCGGTGCCCGTGGCGAGCATGGAGCTGGGGCTGCCCGATGAGGGCAACCAGCCCGCGGACACCACGCAGCGCAAGGCGTACGACATGCTCTCCGAGGGCTTCGGGCCCGGCTTCAACGGGCCGTTGATGATCGTCGTCGACGCCCGCGAGAGCGACGACGCGAAAGCCGCCGCCAAGGAGGCCGCCGGACGCGTCGCGAAGACGGACGGCGTCGTGGCCGTCGCACCGCCGGTCTTCAACAAGAGCGGCGACACCGCCACCCTCACGGCCGTTCCCAAGTCCGGGCCGAGCAGCGCCGCGACGGAGAAGGTGGTGCGCGACATCCGCGGCGAGGCGGACGGCGTACGGTCCGCGACCGGCGCCACCCTGCTGGTCACCGGAGCCACCGCCGTCGCCATCGACTTCTCGCAGGTGATGAACGACGCGCTGGTCCCCTACCTCGCCCTCGTCGTCGGACTCGCCTTCGTACTGCTGATGCTGGTCTTCCGGTCCGTACTCGTCCCGCTCAAGGCGGCACTGGGATTCCTGCTCTCCGTGCTCGCCGCGCTGGGCACCGTCGTGGCCGTCTTCCAGTGGGGCTGGCTGGCGGAACTGATCGGCGTGGAGCAGACGGGGCCGATCATGAGCATGATGCCGATCTTCATGATCGGGGTCATCTTCGGCCTGGCGATGGACTACGAGGTCTTCCTGGTGACGCGCATGCGCGAGGCGTACGTGCACGGGGAGGGCCCGGGAGCGGCCGTCGTCTCCGGTTTCAAACTGGGGGCGCGTGTGGTCATGGCCGCCGCTGTCATCATGATCAGCGTCTTCGCGGGCTTCATCGGCGCCTCGGAAGCGATGATCAAGATGATGGGCTTCGGCCTTGCCGTCGCGATCCTCTTCGACGCGCTCGTCGTCCGTATGGCCGTCGTCCCCGCCGTGCTCGCCCTGCTCGGCAGGAAGGCGTGGTGGCTGCCCCGCTGGCTGGACCGGCTGCTGCCGAACGTCGACGTCGAGGGCGAGCGTCTGCGGCGCCGCCTGGAACCGGAGGAGTACGGCCCGTCCGGCGGTGGCGGTGAAGGCCGCGGCCCCGTCATCCCGAGTCAGCGCGACCAGGAGCCGACCAGCGTGTAGTCGATGAACGGCCCGTCCCCCTCTGTGACTTCGGGGGGGCGGGCCGTCTCACACTCCGCGCAGCAGAACAGCCAGGCCGTTGTCCACGTCAAGCTCACCGTGTTCACGGCCCGCGGGGACCACGTCGTAGGAGCGGAGCAGGAAGCGGCGCAGGTCGGCACTGTCGAACTCGACGACGGCGACGCCCACTTCGGAGAGCATCTCGATCACCGTACGGGCGCCGTCCCGCGGCCACACATGCACATCGCCCTCGCCGGCGGGCTCCTGCAGCCCCGCGTCCAGCAGTTCCCGCGCGAACGCCCAGGCGACCTCGGACCCGTCGAGCGAGGCGTCGGCGGGGAAGACGAGCCGGACGGCGAGCGGGTCGCTCTCGTCATAGCGGAGGGCGGCTCTGAAATACCGTGCGGCGGGCGGTTCCGCGATGAGCCTGGCCTCCACTGTGTGTTCGAAGACTGCGGACATCCTCACGCTCCTCTGTCGTCGGGGGCGGGCCGCTCAGGACTGGGTTGCCCCCTTCTCCCTGCTAGACGCACAGAGAAGGCAAGAGTCACTGGAAACCGGGGTGAGGTGTGCCACAGAGCCCTGCCCGCGCTTCGAGCGCGACTGGGGCGCTCTTGCAAACCCATTGCAGGTAGCCCCTATCATCAAACGGTTGTGAAGTGTCCGGATCCATCACGTGAGTCGAGAAGCGGAGCGGCGTCATGCATGTGCCCGACGGATTCATCAACGCCCCCGTCTCGGTCGCGGCCGGAGTGGCCGCGGCGGGTGCGGTCGCGTACTCGCTGCGCGGTGCACGTCGCGAACTCGGCGGCGCCGCAGGCCAGGTCACAGGCATGGGAGGAGAGCGGACCGCGCCGCTGGCCGGACTGGTCGCCGCGTTCATCTTCGCCGTGCAGATGCTCAACTTCCCGGTCGCGGCGGGCACGAGCGGGCATCTGCTGGGCGGTGCGCTGGCCGCGATACTCGTGGGCCCGTACACGGGTGTGCTCTGCATCTCCGTCGTCCTGCTGATGCAGGGCCTGCTCTTCGCCGACGGCGGGCTGACCGCGCTCGGCGTGAACATCCTCGTCATGGGCGTGGTGACGGTCCTCGTCGCGTACGGCCTCTTCCGCGGGCTGCTGCGCGTCCTGCCGCAGCGTCGCAGCAGCGTCACCGCTGCCTCCTTCGTCGCGGCCGTGATCTCGGTGCCCGCGGCTGCGGTCGCCTTCACGGGGCTCTACGCGGCCGGCGGCACGGCGGACGTCGAACTGGCCAAGGTCTTCACCGCCATGGCCGGTGTGCACGTGCTGATCGGCATCGGCGAGGCGGCCATCACGGCGGCCACGGTGGGCGCGGTCATCGCCGTACGCCCCGATCTGGTGTACGGGGCGCGGGAGTTCGCGTCCCGGCCGCTCCAACTGCGTACAGCGGCCGGGCAGGAGGAGCCGGCCGCTGCGGCGCCCGCGCCGCAGGCCGCCGCCACGCCCCGCACCAACCGCCGGATGTGGCTGGGGGGAACGGTCGCCGCTCTGCTCTGCGCCGGCGTCGTCAGCTTCTACGCCTCTCCCAGCCCGGACGGCCTGGAGAAGGTCGCCGCGGACAACGGCATCGACGAAAAGGCTCAGGACCACGCCGCCGCCGACTCCCCGCTCGCCGACTACGGCATCAAGGAGATCGCCGACACCCGTCTCTCCGGGGGCCTCGCGGGCGTCATCGGCGTCGGCGCCACCCTTGCGGCCGGCAGCGCCGTCTTCGTGGCCGTACGGCGCCGTCAGACGGCCACGGCCACGGGCACGGCCCCGGCCACAGGTACGGCCCCGGCGACGAACGGCCACAGCGATCACAGCGATCACAGCGACCACAGCGATCACGAAGCCGTCTGACATGAGCGAGGGGCACGCCCACAAGCTCTACCTGCACGCCCATTCGCCGGTGCACGCTCTGCCGGCGCACTGCAAGCTCGCGGCCGTCTTCGCCTTCGTCCTCCTCGTCGTCTCCACGCCACGCGAGTCGATGTGGGCCTTCGGGCTGTACGCGGCGCTGCTCGCCGCGGTCGCACGTGCGGCGCGGGTGCCGTACGGGCATCTGCTCAAACGGCTGCTGATCGAGGTGCCGTTCGTCGCGTTCGCGCTGCTGATGCCCTTCGTCGCACAGGGGCCCTACGTCGAGGTGTCCGGCATCTCCCTGTCCGCGTCCGGCCTCTGGGGCGCCTGGAACATCCTCGCCAAGGGAACCCTCGGTGTCGCCGCGTCCGTCATCCTCGCCTCGACGACGGAACTGCGCGAACTCCTCCTCGGCCTCCAGCGGTTGAGGCTGCCTCCGATGCTCGTCCAGATCGCCTCCTTCATGATCCGCTACGGCGACGTCATCACCGACGAGATGCGCCGCATGCGGATCGCCCGCCTCTCCCGGGGCTTCCGTGCGAGCAGCGTGAGGCAGTGGGGTGTGCTGGCGCAGTCCGCGGGTGCGCTCTTCATCCGCTCCTACGAACGCGGTGAGCGGGTCCATCTCGCGATGGTCAGCCGTGGCTACGCCGGCACGATGCCCGTCATCGACGAGGTGAGCGCGACCCCCGCGCAGTGGCGCGGGGCCGCGGCCCTCCCGCTCGCTGCGCTCGCCGTGTGTCTGATGGGATGGACGCTGTGACACCCCCGCCCCCCTCACCGCCCCCCTCACTACAGGTCTCCGGTCTCGCCTACGCCTATCCCGACGGCCACCAG
>DATMEI010000247.1:0-2459 GCA_035556995.1 Streptomyces sp. | reverse complement strand
GTTCGGGCCGCCCTGTCCGGGGCCTTGGCCGGGCGCCTGGCCCTGGCCGGGGCCGCCGGAGTGGGGCAGATAGCTCGTGGCGGCGTTGGGGTCGTACCCACCCTGGCCCTGTCCTTGTCCCTGCGCGGACGCGGAGTGCGGCAGCACCTGTGTCGGATCCCCGGCGCCGACGCCCGAAGCCGCGGCGGCGTCCGGCACCTCGGCGGGCGTCGGGTCCGGCGCGAGCAGCGCGGCGACGCCCATGGCGGCCATGGCCATCTCCGGCGTGGCCTGTGCGCCGATGCCGCCGGCGACCGTACGGAGCGCGTTCGCGAGGCTGACGGCGCTGGGCCGCTCCTCGGGCCGCTTGCGCAGACAGCTCTGCACGACCGTCCACAGCGGGTCGGGCATGCTCGGCGGGCGCTGCGGCTCCTCGGCGAGGTGGCGGTGCAGCACTTCGAGGGCGGTACTGCCAGCGAAGGGCGGCTGTCCGGTCGCCAGCTCGTACAGCAGGATGCCCGCGCCGTAGATGTCGACGGCGGAGGTCTGGGGCCGGCCCTCGGCGGACTCGGGCGCCACATAGGCGGGCGTCCCCACGAACTCCTGGGTGCGGGTCAGGCCCGGTGAATCGGCCAGCCGTGCGATGCCGAAGTCGGTGAGCATCGGACGCATGCCCTCCGGACCGTCGGCGAGCAGCACGTTTGCGGGCTTCAGGTCCCGGTGCACGATGCCGTCGGCGTGGCTCGCGGCGAGCGCGTCGGCGACCTGCGCGGTCACCAGGGCCGCGGCCACGGGCGAGAACGGGCCGTTCTCGCGCAGATAGCGGTGCAGATCCGGACCGTCGACCAGGTCCATGACCAGGGCGAGCATGTCGCCCTCCACCACGAGGTCCCGGGTACGGACGATGTTGTGGTGCGTGAGGCGGAGCAGGACGGAGCGCTCCCGCAGGAAGCGCATGACCACGTCCGGGTCGTTCGCCAGCTCCTCCTTGAGGACCTTGATCGCGACCGTCTCGCCGGGCTGCCCGGCCACGGCCGCTTCGGCCCCGGCCGTCTCCCTCTGCTGAGCCCGCCACACGGTGCCCGTGGCGCCGCGGCCCATCGGCTCCTCGAGCAGGTACTTGCTGCCTACCGGCCGCACGTCATGAGCTCCCTGGTGTCGTACTGCAATCCCACCCACAATAGTGCCGTCTCGCAAACGGTCGAACGGCCACGTGGGAACAGGCGGGCGACTTCGGGGAGAGACGCGCGGTGCGACCAGGTCGGTTGCGGCCCGGCAGTGATCCGAGATCGATCTGCGAAAGGCCCCTGGTCGCACCCGTCCGGTCAGGGGCGATCAGGGTCGATCGGGGTCGGTTGGGGTCGGTTGGGCGGATAAGGGTCTGTGACGGCTCACCGGATGAAACCGGGCAGGCCCTCTTGCGCTGTGAGCAGCCAAATCAAGATCATTGGTCGGCGCTAAAAGCGGACGCGATGTCAGTGACGGGTGCGAGGATGCATCCGGCACCGGCAGGACTGGGCGTGGAGCGCGAGCGCGTGAGTGTTGTGCCGTGTGTGACATGTGTGCCGGGCGCAGGCCACGGCGGGGCCGACCACCTCGTCGCGTGCCGAGCAGACCGGCACACCGGTGGTTTGGGACCGGGAGGGCCGATGCAGATCCGGCTGACTGTCACCCTCGGGCCGCGCGGAAGCGGTCAGGGTGCGGGGGGCGCGGTTGGAGCGCAGGGCGCCGGGCCCGCGTGCGATGTCGTGGTCACCGCGCCGTCCGGTACGCCGCTGTCCGCAGTGACCGGTGCCCTGGCCTCCACGGCCGCCTCGACCGCCGCCTCGGCGGCGGGCGCCTCCGGTGCGAGTGGCGGCCCGGTGCACGGCAGCGCCGGATCCGACTCGTCCGCCGATTCCTCAGCGGCGGTGTACGTGGGCACGGAGCGGCTTGATCCGCACCGTCAGATGCTGGGCGAACCCCCGCTGGTGGACGGCGCAGTCGTCTCGCTCCACAGCCCGGCGCCCGCGGCGACCGCCCCGGCTCTCGCCGCGTACGGCTCCGCGAAGGCCCGGCTGCACGTCATCTCGGGCCCGGACGCAGGCGGCATACACCTCCTGCAAGGCGGCAAGGTCCACCTCGGCCGCTCGGCGGAGACGGACGTACCGCTCGACGACCCGGACGTCTCGCGGCTGCACTGCTCGGTGACGGTCTCCGACGGCGGCGCCGTCACGGTCACCGACCTCGGCTCCACGAACGGCACTTCGCTGGACGGCGCGCCGGTGGGCGCACACCCTGTGCTCTTCCTTCCCGGCTCGACGCTGCGGATCGGTGAGTCGGCCCTGCGCGTGGAGACCTCCTACCTCCAGGGCGTCCACCCGCCTCAGGACGTCTTCTCACAGCAGGACGCCGCGGCGGCAGCCGGAGCCATGAGCCACACGGGCGCGGCCCGCCCGGGTCACGGGCCTGTTCCCGGCGCCGCAGGAGCAGTGGCCTCC
>DATMEI010000246.1:0-11686 GCA_035556995.1 Streptomyces sp. | reverse complement strand
CCCGGCGGCGACCGAGGAGGAGGCGCGGGCGTTCATCGCGCGGGTCCGTGCCCAGCACCCGGGAGCCAGCCACAACTGCTGGGCGTACGTCATCGGAGCGGACGCCGCCGTGCAGAAGGCAAGCGACGACGGCGAACCCGGCGGAACAGCCGGGGTGCCGATGCTGCAGATGCTGACCCGCCGTGAGATCCGGTACGCCGTCACCGTCGTCACCCGGTACTTCGGGGGCACCAAATTGGGCGCGGGCGGGCTGGCACGGGCGTACGGCGGGGCAGTCGGCCAGGCGCTGGACGTGGTGGGCACCCGTGTGCGGCAGCGGTACCGGCTCGTCACCGTCACCACCGACCACCAGCGCGCCGGCAGGCTGGAGAACGACCTGCGCAACAGCGGCCGGGCACGCGAGGTGACGTACGGGGCAGAGGTGACCATCGAACTGGGGCTGCCCGAGGCCGACGTCGGGGATTTCCGCCGCTGGCTCGCCGACAGTACGGCGGGCACGGCACGCCTCGCAGTCGGCGGCGAGGCGTACGGCAGCGCCTGAGAGGGTCGGACGGCCGAGCCCGGCCGGCTCGGCGAGGGGACCTCGCCTCCGCCCGCCGGAACTTTTGCGGGCCGGGAGAACCGGACATAGCGTGACGGATGCGAAGCGTTCCGTCCCGCGTGCCGACCGGCCCCCGGTGGCGGCGCGGAGGAACGGTGCCGTACCGCCGTGGAGCCGAAAGGTCCGTCGATGCCCCCCACACCGGCCGACCCCCACTCCGGCAACGGCGCAGCGTCCGGGCCGGAGCCCGGCACGAAGAGGGAACAGCACACGCCACACCGGTGGTGGGCGCTGACAGTCATCGGGCTCGCCCAGCTGATGGTGGTACTGGACGCGACGATCGTGAACATCGCCCTGCCCTCCGCGCAACGCGATCTGGGCTTCTCCAACGACGGGCGGCAGTGGGTCATCACCGCCTACACGCTGGCCTTCGGCAGTCTGCTGCTGCTCGGAGGGCGCCTGGCCGACCTCTTCGGCCGCCGCCGGACATTCGTGACCGGACTCATCGGCTTCGGTATCGCCTCGGCTCTGGGCGGAGCGGCCGGCAGCTTCACCGCACTGATCAGCGCACGCGCCGTACAGGGAATGTTCGGCTCGCTGCTCGCCCCGTCCGCGCTGTCCCTGCTGACCACCACCTTCACCGAACCACGCGAACGCTCCCGGGCGTTCGGCATCTTCGGAGCCATCGCAGGCTCGGGCGCAGCCATCGGGCTGCTGCTGGGCGGTGTGCTCACCGAGTATCTGAACTGGCGGTGGACGCTGTACGTCAACGTGGCCATCGCCGTCTTCGCCGCTTTCTGCGGCCTGGCGATCCTGCCCCCGCACAAGCCGACCGAGCGTCCCAAGCTGGACCTGCCGGGGACGGCGCTGGTCGCGGGCGGGCTCTTCTTTCTCGTCTTCGGCTTCTCCAGCGCCGATACGGAAGCCTGGAGCGACTGGCGGTGCTGGGTGTCGCTGAGCGTCAGCGGACTGCTGCTCGCCTGCTTCGTCGTAAGGGAGCTGCGCACGGCGCACCCGCTGCTGCCGCCGCGTGTGGTGCGGGACCGGAACCGGGCCGCGTCCTTCATCAGTGTGTTCATCGCCGGCACCGGCATGTTCGGCGTCTTCCTCGTCCTCACGTACTACCTGCAACGGACGCTCGGGTACTCGCCGGTGATCACGGGGCTCGCCTTCCTGCCGATGGTCGGCGCACTGGTGGCGACCGCGCAGCTTTCCACGAATGTGCTGATCCCACGCATCGGGCCGAAACCCGTGGTGCCGACGGGTATGGGGCTCGCCACGGCAGCTCTGGTCTGGTTCACGGCCCTCGGCGTGCACAGCGGATACGTGGCACATGTGCTGCCGCCGCTGCTGATGCTGGGTGTGGGGCTGGGCCTGGTCATGCCGTCGGCCATCAGCCTGGCCACCCTCGGTGTCGTACAGCGGGATCAGGGTGTCGCCTCGGCGACGGTCAACACGATGCAGCAGGTGGGGGGTTCAGTCGGCACGGCGCTGTTCAACACGATGGCGGCTGCCGCGGCCACCGACTACGCGCGCAGTCACCCGCGCACGCCGGACCTGATGGCGCAGGCCGCAGTGCACAGCTATGCGACCGCCTACCGCTGGGCGGCCGGGTTCTTCGCCGCCGGACTGCTCGTCACGGCGCTGCTCTACGAGCGTGGCCGCCCCAGGGACCTGCAGGCCGGCAGAACCACGGGCGGCCACTTCGACGCCCAAGGCTGAGTGAGCACTGAGTGCTTCGCCGATCACGACCGAGAGCTCGGCTCACTGCGGGAACCGGGCGGTGAGGTGAGCCAACAGCCGTGCCGGCGCGTCCTCCTGGAGAAGGTGTCCGGCGCCCTCGATCCACGACAGCTCGGCGTGCGGAAGCCTGTCGTGCAGCCACTGGGCGAACTCAGGCGGAAGGATGCGGTCTTCACTGCCCCAGATGAGGCGCGTCGGCACCGACATCCCGCCCAGAAGATGTTCGAACTCCGCCGTGGCCCTCTGGTCGATCTGGCTGTACTGACGGTAGAAGGCAGCCTGTCCGCCGGTGCCGCGCCACGGCGCGAGGAACGCGTCCAGGACGCCGGGCCGGTAGCCGACGTGCGTGGCGTGCCGCAGGTGGCTGGCGACCAGCGCCTCGTGGGCATAGTCCGGAAGCTGGTTGAACACGTCCGCGTGCTCGAGGATGAGCCGGTAGAGCCCTCTTTCCCACTCCCCGCCGCTTACCGCGTCCATGAGGGTCAGGTCCCGGTATTCCGCCCCTTCCAGCAGCAGCGCCCGCAGCGCCACCGCTCCACCGATGTCGTGGGCGACGACGCTGGGGCGCTGCAGTCCCCAGTGCTCCAGGAGCCGGGTGAAAATCCTCGCCTGCGCCGCCGGGCTGACGTCTTGGCCGTCGCGTTGGTCCGACTGGCCGAAGCCGAGCAGGTCGAAGACGAAGACTCTCCGGGTGAGAGCGAGCGCCGGTGCGATGTCGCGCCAGAGAAAGGATGAATACGGCGTGCCGTGCACGAGCACGACCGGATCACCGTCGCCGAGGGCGGACCAACGCACGATCCCGCCAGGGGTCTCGAAGTCTTCGTCCAGTGTCCAGCTCACGGGCCTTCTCCTTCGCACCCTGACAGGCACTCTTGACTCTCACCGCGGACCTCTACGGCCGGGGTGCCCATTCACACCCCGGACAGAGAGCCATACTCTCGGGCCTTGGCGGCCCTCACCACACCAAGGGCACCCGTGGACGCGCAGGGAAGGACGGCGAAGCAGTAATGGCTCAGCAAGTGGCATCCTCCGGAGGCGAGTTCAGCGGCCGGGTCGCCGCTGTGACCGGAGGGGCCTCCGGTATCGGACTGGCCGTCGCCCGGGAACTCTCCCGCCGCGGAGCCGAGGTCTGCGTGCTGGACCTGACCGGAGACGCGCTTCCCACCGGACTGCACGGCCAGGCCTGCGACGTCACCGACCGCGCATCGGTCAAGAGGGCGATGGCCGCGGTGGAGGAGCGTTTCGGACGTCTCGATGTGCTGGTGAACAACGCGGGCATCGGCGCGCAGGGCACAGTCGAGGACAACGACGACGACGAATGGCACCACGTCCTGGATGTCAACGTGACCGGCATGGCCCGCGTCAGCGCAGCAGCACTGCCTCTGCTGCGACGGGGTGCCGCAGCAGAGGGGGACGGCGCCGCGATCGTCAACACCTGCTCCGTGGCGGCCACGGCGGGACTGCCGCAGCGTGCCCTCTACTCCGCGAGCAAAGGCGCCGTCCTCGCACTGACCAGGGCGATGGCCGCCGACCACATCCGCGAAGGCATCCGCGTCAACTGCGTCAACCCCGGCACCGTCGACACCCCGTGGATCGGGCGGCTGCTGGAGACCGCGCCCGACCCGGGCGCCGAACGCGCCGCGCTGGAGGCCCGGCAGCCCACAGGCCGGCTGGTCTCCGCGGACGAGGTCGCCGCCGCCGTGTGCTTCCTGGCCGGTCCGCTCTCCGGTGCGACGACGGGCACCGACCTCGCCGTCGACGGCGGTATGCAGGGTCTTCGGATGCGTCCCGCGGAGCCGGAAGGCGGGCAGTGAGCGGCAGTTGAGCGTCCGTGGCGGCGGGTGTCCGTGATGCCGGATGCCGGAATCAGTTGAGCGACCGTCGCCTCCGCTCCGTCTGTGATGCTTGAACGGGTTCTCAACCGGCTGACAGCCGGTCAGGCCACGCAGGCCGTCAACTCTCACCGTCCTGAACGGGCTTGAGCGTGATGCGCCGTGAAGACGCCCCCCTCGGGGCCGTCCGCGGCGCGCCGCCGCCGCCCCGGGAACAGCCGTTGTCAGTGGCGGCTGATAGACCAGTGGTGATTCCAAGCGAGGTCAGGCCGGGGGGAGTTAAACGTGCGGGTGGGAGCACTGCTTTGAGATTGCTGCACACTTCCGACTGGCATCTGGGGCGGAGCTTTCACCGCATCAGCCTCCTCGATGCCCAGCGGGACTTCCTCGACCACCTCCTCGCCACCGTCGAGGAGGAGCGAGTCGACGCGGTGCTCGTCGCAGGGGACGTCTACGACCGGGCTGTTCCGCCGCTGGCTGCCGTGGAGCTCTTCGACACCGCCCTGCACCGGCTGGCACAGCTCGGCGTGCCCACCGTCATGATCTCCGGAAACCACGACTCCGCCCGGCGGCTGGGCGTCGGTTCCGGACTGATGCAGCAGGCCGGTGTCCATCTGCGTACCGATCCGGAAGGCTGCGGCACGCCGGTGCTGCTGTCGGACGAACACGGCGACGTCGCCTGCTACGGCCTGCCGTATCTGGAACCCGCACTCGTACGCACCGCGCTGGGCGCCGAGGACGGCGGTCACACTGCCGTGCTCCAAGCCGCCATGGAGCGGGTGCGCGCCGACCTCGCAGACCGTCCGGGCACCACCCGCTCCGTCGTGCTCGCTCACGCCTTCGTCCACGGAGGCGAATCCTCGGACAGCGAACGGGACATCACAGTCGGCGGTGTCTCTTCCGTGCCCGCCTCGGTCTTCGACGGCGTCGACTACGCGGCGCTCGGTCATCTGCACGGCTGCCAGACCATCACCGACCGGGTGCGCTACTCGGGATCGCCGCTGGCCTACTCCTTCTCCGAAAGCGGCCACCGCAAGTCGATGTGGCTGATCGACCTCGACGCGGCGGGGACGCTCGCGGCGAAGCGCCTGGAGTGTCCTGTGCCGCGCCCGCTGGCACGGCTGCGCGGCACGCTGGAGCAGCTGCTCGAGGAGCCCGCGCACGCCCGGCACGAGCAGTCGTGGGTCGAGGCAACCTTGACCGACGCGACGCGGCCGCACGGGGCGATGGCTCAACTGTCCGTCCGCTTCCCGCACATCGTCGGCCTCGTCTTCGACCCCGGCCGCGTGGAGAGCGGTACGCACGCCTCGTACGCCAGCCGCCTTCGAGGCCGCAGCGACCAGCAGGTCGCCGAGGACTTCGTGGGGCACGTCCGTACCGGTCGCGCCGCCGACGTCCTCGAGCGGGAGATGCTGGGGGAGGCACTGGAAGCGGCCCGCGTCGAGGATGCGCAGGAGAAGGTGTACGGGCAGCCTGGTGCGTCCGAACTCGCCCGGGCGCAGGGGCAGTCCGGCTCCGGCTCTCCCGCGGTCGCGGAGGCCACCCGATGAGACTGCACCACCTCTCGCTCACCGCTTTCGGCCCTTTCGCCGGCAGAGCAGACGTCGACTTCGACGAACTGTCCGCCGCCGGGCTGTTCCTGCTGCACGGCGCGACCGGCGCAGGCAAGACATCCGTGCTGGACGCCGTCTGTTTCGCGCTCTACGGCGGTGTCCCCGGGGCCCGCCAGCAGCCGGGCGGCACCTTGCGCAGCGACCACGCCGCACCGGGCACCCTCACCGAGGTCGTGCTCGACCTCACTGTCGGAGGGCGGCGTCTGGAGATCACCCGCCGGCCCGAACAGAGCCGTCCCAAACGGCGCGGCACCGGCTCCACGCGGGAGAGAGCCCAGTCCTGGCTGCGTGAGTACGGGACGGGCGAAGGCGAATGGCGGGCGCTGAGCCGCTCGCATCAGGAGATCGGTGAGGAGATCGCGCAGCTGACCGGCATGAGCCGTGATCAGTTCTGCCAGGTGGTGCTGCTCCCGCAGGGGGATTTCGCGCGCTTCCTGCGCTCCGGAGCCGAGGACCGCGCCAAGCTGCTCGGCAGGCTCTTCGACACCGGGCGCTTCGCCGCCGCCGAGGAGCAGTTGGCCCGCATGCGCAGAAACGCCCAGGACGAGGTGAGGGCGGGCGACGAAGCGCTGCTGCGGCTCCTGCACCGGATGCGGCAGGCCGTCGGCAGCGGCAGCGGCAGCGGCAGCGGCGGCGGTATCGGTGGCGGTGGACTGGACGAACTCCCGTTTCCCGGCGCCGGCCCGGCCGACCGGGACGACGGTGAGTCTGCCCCGGAGGATGCCCGCCGCGCTCTCCCCGACCAGCGAGGGCGTACCGCAGACCAGGGGGCGCCCGTCCGGCGAGGCAGCGCGGAGCGCAACGGTGGCCCGGCGCCCGGCGATCCCGGGCTGGCCGCGGCCGTACTGGAATGGGCAGCTCTGGCCCGTACGAGCGCCCGCGAACGCCTGGACATCGCCGGAATCGCCGCCGCCACCGCCGAGGACGACCACGCCACGGCCATGGCTCGCCTGGCACAGACGCGTGAACTCGCCCGGCGCCAGCGGCAGTTCGCGGACGCCGAAGAGCGTGCACGCCAGCTGGCGGCCCGTGCCGGCGAGCGTGAGCGGACCCGGGAGCGCCTGGAGCGTGCGCGGGCCGCAGCCGGCGTCGCCCCAGCACTCACCCTGCGCCAGTCCGCCGCGAGGGCGCACGCGCAGGCGGCAGAGGCCGAGACCGCCAGCCGCGGCCCGCTGCCCGCCGGCCTGCGGGACGCGCCCGGCGAGCGCCTGGCCCGGCTCGCGGGAGAGGCACGGCAGGAGCTGGGCTCCCTTGACGCCGCCCGGCGCGCGGAGCAGCGCTGCGCAGGCATCGACGTCGAACTGGGCACGCTGGAGCGGGAATCACGCCTGGACGAGGAGGTCCTGCGTGAGGCGGAGGAGTGGCTGGCCGGATGGGAGACCGCGCGCCGCGCACACCAGCGCCGTGTCGACGCCGCGCACGAAGCCGCGACCCGCGCCGAGCATCTCGCGGGCCGGCTGGAGCCGGCCCGGCAGCGACTGGACGCCGCCCACCGGCGCGACGAACTCGGCCGGCAGGCCGAGGACGCCGGGAAGGAACTCCTTCAGGCCCGCGAGAGGGCGACCGCAGCCCACGAGGAATGGCTCCGGCTCAAGGACCTGCGTCTGCGCGGTATCGCCGCCGAACTCGCCGCCGATCTGCGTGAAGGTGAACCGTGCGCGGTCTGCGGAGCCACCGCCCACCCCGACCCGGCACGTACGGCCGACGGGCACGTCGACCAGTCCGCCGAGGACGCGGCCCTCGCCGCATACCGCAGCGCCGACGCGGCGCGTGATGAGGCGGACCGTGCCGCGCGCGGCGTAGCGGAGGCGCTAGCCGCAGCCCGCGCCGAGTCCCGTGAGGAGGAGACCGGTGCCCTGGCGGACACCGTCGCCGGGTGGGAGGAGGCGCACGCCTCCGCACACGCCGAGGCCGCCGACGCCCACGCCGCCCGCGAGGCCTTCGCCCGAGCCGAACAGGAACACTCCGAGCGCCTCGCCCTGCAGCAGGCCGCCGAGCGCCGTGCCGCCGCCCGCACCTCGCACCGCGAAGCGCTGCAGCGCGAACGGACCGCCCTGGCGGCGGAGTTGGCGCAGGCACGAGGCGAGGCGTCCAGCGTCTCCGAACGGGCCGCGACCCTGCAGCGCCGTGCCGCCGCGCTTGCCGACGCGGCAGAGGCCGCCCGCACAGCACAAGCCACCGCCCAGCGCGTCGAGGAGGCCGACGCGCAGCTCGCCGACGCCGCGGCACGCGCCCGCTTCGAGGACGCCGAGGCCGCTGCGGCGGCCGTACTCGGCGAAGCCGAGCAGCAGACCCTCCAGGAACACCTGGAGGCGTGGCAGGCACAGGAGGCCGCGGTTGCGGCAGCGCTGAAGGACCCCGACCTGATCGATGCCGCAGAGCTCCCGGCGGCCGACGCCGACTCCGCGCAGCGCGTCACCGAAGAGGCGACCCGGCGGCTGCGGGAGACCTCGGCGGCCCAGGAGGCGGCCCGTACGCGCTGCGGTGAAATGGACCAGCTCACCCGGCAGGCCGTCGACGACGCGCGTGAACTCGCCCCGCTGCGTGAGAGTTACGAACGCGTGGCGCGGCTGGCAGGGCTGGCCGCAGGGACCTCCGTGGAGAACGAGCACCGGATGCGCCTGGAGTCCTACGTCCTGGCCGCCCGTCTGGAACAGGTCGCGGCAGCAGCGAGCGCACGGCTGGCCAGAATGTCCGCCGGCCGCTACACCCTGGTCCATTCCGATGAACGCGCCGGCGGACGTGGACGTTCAGGGCTCGGGCTGCACGTCATCGACGCCTGGACCGGCGCGGAGCGCGACACCGCGACCCTCTCCGGCGGCGAGACCTTCTCCGCCTCCCTCGCGCTTGCTCTGGGCCTCGCCGACGTCGTCACGGACGAGGCGGGCGGCACACGCCTTCAGACGCTCTTCATCGACGAGGGGTTCGGCAGCCTCGACGAACAGACCCTGGACGAGATCCTCGACGTGCTGGACTCCCTCCGCGAACGCGACCGTTGCGTCGGCATCGTCAGCCATGTCGCCGACCTGAGACAGCGCATCCCCGTCCAGCTGGAGGTCGTCAAGTCCCGGGAGGGCTCTAGGCTGCACCACCGGTCGGCACCGGCTCTCGACTGACAGCCCGGCGCCGTACGGCCCGCGCATTCGGTGTGCTGCCGTTGCCGGCGTCCGAAAACCGTGTGACGCCGGCGTCCGGCCCGTACCAGGCTGACCGCCATGACCTTCGAATCACCGCAGCGCGACCCGCTGCCCCTGCGTGGCCGCAGTGCACTCGTCACCGGAGCAAGCCGCCGCAACGGCATCGGCTTCGCCGTCGCACGGCGGCTCGCCGCCTATGGAGCGAGCGTCTATCTGCACCACCACCTGCCGCACGACGACGCACAGCCCTGGGGCGCGGATGCGGACGGGCCGGAAGCACTCGCCGGGAGTGTGCGGGAGGCAGCCGCGCCTGACGCGCACGTCGCACACGGCCCCGCCGACCTGACCGGTCCCGGCGCTCCGGGCCGTCTGATCGAGGAGGCGACGGAAGCGCTGGGCGGCGGCAGACTCGACATCCTCGTGGCCAACCACGCTCTCAGCGGGGGCGACGGCACGCTCGACACGGTCGACGCCGGCATGCTCGACGCCCACTGGGCGGTCAACACCCGTTCGGTGATCCTGCTGGTGCAGGCGTTCGCCCGGCAGCAGCGCAGCGAAGACGCTCCGACGGGCCGGGTCGTGATGATGACGTCCGGCCAGGACGTACGGGGCGGCATGCCGGGCGAGATCTGCTACGCACTCGCCAAGGGCGCCCTCGCCTCATCGGTGCGTACGCTCGCCACGGCGCTGGCGCCCCGTATCACCGTGAACGCGGTCAACCCGGGCCCCGTGGACACCGGTTACCGCAGCGGTGAGGAGCACGCCGACGTCGCCGCCCTCTTCCCGGGCGGGGAATGGGCGGCCCCGGACGTGCCGGCGCGCCTCGTCTCCTGGCTCACGACGGACGAAGCGGCCTGGATCACCGGTGAGGTGATCAACTCCGAGAACGGATTCGCGCGTTGACTTCACCATCAATGAAACTGCAAGTCGACGGGCCGATTTCTCGAGATGTCGACCCGTCGACTTGCTGACGCGCACACGAGCACCGGGCACACGCGCACCGCGCACCGTCCACGCGCCGGAGTTCGGGGACGGCCCCGGACGTCAGAGCGCCGAGAGTTCGGTGACGAGATCGTCCAGCCCCAGCGACCCCTGCGAAAGCGCGGCCATGTGCCACTTCTTCGGATCGAAGGCCTCGCCGTGCGCCTCGCGCGCCGCCTCACGCCCGGTCAGCCACGCGCGCTCGCCCAGCTTGTATCCGATCGCCTGCCCCGGCATGCCCAGGTAGCGCACCAGCTCGCTCTCCACGAAGTCCTCCGGGCGGCCGCTGTGCAGACCGAAGAACTCCTGCGCCAGCTGCGGAGTCCAGCGCTCACCCGGGTGGAAGGGGGAGTCGTCCGGGATCTGAAGTTCCAGATGCATGCCGATGTCCACGATGACCCGCGTCGCGCGCATCATCTGCGCGTCCAGATAACCCAGCCGCTGCTCGGCGTTGACCAGGAAACCCAGCTCGTCCATGAGCCGCTCGGCGTACAGCGCCCAGCCCTCGGCGTTGGCGCTGACCATGCCGACCGTCGTCTGGTATCTGGAGAGCTGGTCGGAGACGTGCACCCACTGCGCCAGCTGCAGGTGGTGACCGGGAACGCCCTCGTGGTACCACGTCGAGACCAGGTCGTAGACGGGGAAGCGGGTCTCACCCATCGTCGGCAGCCAGGTGCGGCCCGGCCGGGAGAAGTCCAGCGAGGGCTGCGTGTAGTACGGCGCAGCAGCGCTGCCCGGAGGTGCGATCCGGGACTCGACTCGCTTGACCGGTTCGGCCAGTTCGAAGTGCGTACCGTCCAGCTTCTCGATGGCTTCGTCCATGAGCCCCTGCAGCCAGTCGCGCACCTCCTCCACCCCCTCGACGGCCTCACCGTCGGTGTCGAGGTGGCGCAGCGCCTCCCACGGGGTCGCGGCCCCCGGCAGGACCTTCTCCGCCTCCGTGCGCATCTCGGCGAGCAGCCGGTGGAATTCGGACCAGCCGTACGCGTACGCCTCGTCCAGGTCCAGGTCGGTGCCGTTCCAGAAGCGCGACCACAGCGCGTACCGCTGACGTCCGACGATCTCCGGAGCCCCCGCGACACCTGGCTGGTACACCTCGCGCAGCCAGTCGCGCAGGCCGGCGATGGCGCCGGTGGCGTCCGCCGCGGCTGACTCGAGCACCTCACGCAGCGCCTGGGGACCTTCGGCGGCGAAAGCCGCGAACCATCCCTGCCCGTCGCCCCCTTCGCCCTCGCCGATCCACTCGTCCAGCTGTCCGAGGACTGTGGAGACCTGGCGCGGGCCGGCGTGCAGGCCCTTCTCCAGACCGGCGGCCAGCGATTCGCGGTAGCCCCCCAGCGCGCTGGGGACGGCCCGCAGCCGCTGCGCCACGACCGTCCAGTCCTCCAGCGTTTCGGACGGCATGACGGTGAAGATGCCGCGCACCGAGTGCACGGGGGAGTGGAGGTTGCTCACCGCACGCAGGCCCTCTTCGGCGTCGTGCACGGCCAGTTCCGCTGTCAGCCTCTCGCGCAGAAGCCGCGCGCAGCGCCGCTCCGCGTCGCTGCCGGCACCGGGCCTCTCCTCGGCCTCGGCCAGCTGCCGCAGGGTGATGCGGCTCAGTTCGGCGAGAGCCTCCTGCCCCGCGGGGGAGAAGTCGGGCAGACGGCTGTGGCTCTCGGGCACTCCGAGGTAGCTACCGGTGATCGGGTCGAGTTCGACGAGAGCGTCGACGTAGGCGTCGGCGACCTGTCGCGGCAGGGGGGTGGGGTTCTTGAGATCGGACATGCGTCCATCCTCGTACGTGCAGGCCCCTGCCGTCATCATCATCAGCCGGGCGGCAGCAGAGGCCCGCACTCC
>DATMEI010000245.1:0-9112 GCA_035556995.1 Streptomyces sp. | reverse complement strand
CAGGAACTTTGTCAGCCCTGTGACTCAGCCTTCTGCAAGCCCAGTTGGGAGCTGTCCGCACACGCAAGACAATTCCGCGATTCGGAATCCGGTTTTCGCCTTGGGCGAGTATGGGAGGGGGGTACGGGCGCGTCAAGGGTTTGCGACGGGATCTCTCATTTACCGCCGCTCCCCTCGTGCGCGCGTCCCAGAGCTGCACTGACCCGCTTCGCCGCCTCGTTCACCAGAGCACCGAACTCGGGCCGTGCTTCGTCTGTCATGCGGCTCGTCGGCACGTTGATGCTGATGCTCGCGAAAGGCAGTCCGGATTCGCCCACGACAGCCGACGCGACGGCTGAGACGTCCGAGCGCCACTCGCCGCTGTTGGTCGCATAGCCGCGCGAACGCGTCTCTTCCAGCTCGGCGCGCAGCCGGTCCGGGTCGGTGATGGTGGTACCGGTGAACCCGCGCAGCCCTTCCGCGATGTAACGCTCGGCCACCTCGGGGGGATCGGCGGCGAGCACCGCCTTGCCGTTGGCGGAGGCGTGCATGGACAGGTTCTGGCCCAGCGGCAGGATGATCCGCACCGGCTGGCTCGTCTCCAGCCGTTCGACCAGCACCACCTTGCTGCCCTCGCGCACCGCCAGGTGGATCGTCTCGTCCGTCCGGCGGCGCAGCTCCTCCATCACCGGCAGTGCGACATCACGCAGCCCCAGCTCGCCGGTGGCGTGCCTTCCGACGTGCAGTGCCTTGGTGGTGACGAGCCATCGGGTGGGGCTGCCGCCGGCCGCCCGGATCCATCCCGCGGTGTGCAGCGTGACAAGGGTCCGCTGCACGGAGCTCTTGGGCAGCTCAAGGGCCCGCGCCAGGTCGGCGACGCCGACCGGCTGCCGCGCGGCTACTTCTTCGAGTGCCCTGAGGGCGTTGACGACGTTCTGCATCCATTGACTCGTTCCGAACGGGAACCCTATGCTCCACTGTGCCGCGAGACGATACAGCGTGCCGCAGAACGGCACAACCCTTTCGAGGAGTCGGGCCCATGACACCCCGCACCGGTCGTCACTTCTTGCAGATCCCAGGTCCCACCAACGTCCCCGACCAGGTGCTGCGCGCCATGTCCGCGCCGACGATCGACCACCGCGGGCCGGAGTTCTCAGCGCTGACGCTTCGTCTCCTGGAAGCCGTCAAGCCGGTGTTCGGCACCTCGGGACCGGTCGTGATCTACCCCTCCTCGGGGACGGGCGCCTGGGAAGCCGCCCTGGTCAACACACTCAGCCCGGGCGACCGGGTGCTCGGCTTCGAGACCGGCCACTTCGCCGCCCTCTGGCGCGAGATGGCCCGCTCGCTCGGCCTCGATGCCGAGACCGACTTCGTACCGGGTGACTGGCGGCACGGCGCCGACCCGGACGTACTCGCCGAGAAGCTTGCCGCCGACACCGAACACGCCGTCAAGGCGGTCTGCGTCGTGCACAACGAGACATCGACGGGGGTCGCCAGCCGCATCGCGGAGATACGGCGGGCCATGGACGAGGCCGGCCATCCGGCGCTGCTGCTCGTCGACACCATCTCCTCGCTCGGCTCCATCGACTACCGGCACGACGAGTGGGGAGTCGACGTCACCGTGGCCGGCTCGCAGAAGGGGCTGATGCTGCCTCCCGGGCTGAGCTTCAACGCCGTCAGCAGCAAGGCGCTGGAAGCCTCCCGCAACTCCCGGCTGCCCAAGGCCTTCTGGGACTGGCAGCCGGTCATCGAGGCCAACCGGCACGGCTCGTTCTCCTACACCCCGGCCACCAACCTGCTCTACGGCCTGGACGAGGCCCTGCGCATGCTGGACGCCGAAGGGCTGCCCGACGTCTACGCCCGGCACGCCCGGCACGGCGCCGCGACCCGGGCGGCCGTCCGCGGCTGGGGCCTGGAGGTGCTGTGCGCCGACGAGCGTGAGGCCTCCGGATCGCTGACGGCCGTGCTCATGCCCGAAGGCCACGACGCCGACAAGTTCCGCAAGATCGTTCTGGAGCGGTTCGACATGTCCCTGGGCGCGGGCCTAGGCAAGCTCTCCGGCCGCGTCTTCCGGATCGGGCACCTGGGGCATTTCAACGACCTGACGCTCGCCGGAACGCTCGCCGGTGTGCAGATGGGCCTCGAACTGGCCGGAGTTCCCATCGATACGGACGGACTCGGTGCCGCGCTGGATGTGCTTCGCCCCGAGTGACGGGCGACCGGCAACGTCCCGTACCCCACGAGCCCTTGGAGTTCGCAGCACATGACAGCGATCAGTGGCGGCGCCCCCGTGACCGGGAACGCAGCAGCCCGTGATGTGGAGGCCCGGCTCCGGCGGGATCTCGACGGCGACGTCCGTTTCGACGACTACACCCGGCACTTGTTCTCCCGCGACGCCAGCATGTACGCGATCGAACCGACGGGCGTGGTCTTCCCCCGTCACGCCGGTGACGTACAGGCGGCCGTGGCGGCGGCGGGCGAGTACGGCATACCGGTCGTGCCGCGGGGGGCGGGGACGAGCCTGGCCGGGCAGACCGTGGGGCCCGGTCTCGTACTGGACCTCTCACGCCACATGAAGCGGATCGTGGAACTCGACCCGGAGAGCCGGACCGCGCTGGTCGAGACGGGCGTCGTGCAGGACCAGCTCAACCGTGCCGCCGCATCGCACGGCCTGATGTTCGGGCCCGACACCTCGACCAGCAACCGCGCCACCGTCGGCGGGATGGTCGGCAACAACTCGGCCGGCAGCGGCTCGATCCGCTACGGCATGACCATCGACCACGTCCGCGAACTCGACGTCGTACTCTCCGACGCCGGCCAGGCCCACCTGGCACCCGTCGGGGAGGACGTACGCAAGCGCCGCGCCGAACGGCTGACGCTGGAGGGGCGCCTCTACCGCGAACTGCCCCGGATCGCGGCCGAGAACGCCGAGGCGATCGCCTCGGGCTTCCCGCAGTTCTGGCGCCGCGCCTGCGGCTACCGCCTGGACCGGCTGCCGCAGCCGGGCGCCGCAGCCGCCGGGAGGGGGGACTTCGACCTGGCGAAGTTCGTCGTCGGCTCGGAGGGGACCCTCGTACTCGCGACCCGGGCCCTCGTCGACCTGGTGCCCAAACCCGCCCGTACGGTCATCGCCGTCGGGCACTTCACCTCCGTCGCCGGTGCCATCGAGGCCACCGAGGACGCTTTGTCCTGCGACCCGGCAGCCGTGGAACTCATGGACCGCCAGATCCTCGACCTGGCCCGGCAGAAGATCGAATACGCCTCGCTCAGCGGCATACTCGAAGGCGACCCGGAGGCACTCCTCTTCGTCAGCTTCACCGGCGACGACGAAGGCGAACTGCTCGGCGCGCTGAACCGGCTCACGTCCCTCTGGTCTCGCCACAGCCACGGCTACCACACCCTCCAGGCGGTCACCCCGGCCCAGCAGGACGCCCTGCTCAAGGTCCGCAAGTCCAGCCTGGGCCTGCTGATGGCAGCGGGTGAGGGTACGCGCCGTCCGCTGGCCTTCGTCGAGGACACCGCAGTCGACCCGGTCCATCTCGCCGAGTACACCGGCCGGTTCAAGCAGGTGCTGGACAGTCACGGGCTCTCCGCCGGCTTCTACGGCCACTGCTCGGTCGGCTGCCTGCACATCCGCCCGTTCGTCGACACCTCCGACCCGGGGCAGGTCGCCACGATGCGGGCCGTCGCCGAAGAGATCAAAGATCTCGTCAGGGAGTACGGCGGCGTCAACTCCAGTGAGCACGGCGACGGTCTGGCACGCAGCGAGTTCAACCGCGAGATCTTCGGTGACGACCTGTACGAGGCGATGCGCCGCGTCAAGGGCCTCTTCGACCCGCACGACCGGCTCAACCCGGGCAAGATCGTGGACGCCCCGTCCATGACGGACAACCTCCGTGACCCCGCGCTGCCGCCCGCTCAACCCCTGCGTACGCAGCTCGACTTCGAGGTCGTCGGCGGCATGCGCGGCGCCGCCGACCGCTGCATGAACATCGGTCTGTGCCGCAAGAGCGACTCCGGCACCATGTGCCCCTCGTACATGGCGACACTCAACGAGGAGGACTCCACACGGGGACGCGCCAACGCACTGGTCAAGGCACTCTCGGGCCCGGACCCCCACAAGGCGCTCGGCGACGAGAGGCTCCACGAGGTTCTCGACCTGTGCCTGATGTGCAAGGCCTGCAAGAGCGAGTGCCCGCTCGGCGTCGACATGGCCACCCTGAAGGCGGAGTCGCTCTCGCACCATCACGACCAGCACGGAGTCCCGCGCAGATCAAGGGTCTTCGGCTCGATCCGCCGCCTGAACCAGCTCGGCTCGGCCACCGCGCCGCTGTCCAACCTGCCCGGACGCCTTCGTCCGCTGCGGCTGCTCATGGACCGCTGGCTGGGCATCACCCCGTCCCGTCCGCTGCCGGTCTTCGTACGGGGCAACCTGGTGCGCTGGTTCCGCAGGCGCAAGGCCGCCTCCCAGGCCGTGACCGCAAGCGGCACAGCGGCGGCAGGCAAGCTCGGCACGCTCACCTATCTCGCCGACTCCTTCACCACGTACACCGAGCCCGGCATCGGCCGCGCCGCCATCGAACTGCTGGAACGCGCCGGATGGAACGTCGCACTGGAGACGCGTGGCTGCTGCGGACGCGCCAACTTCTCCAAGGGACTCATCGAGGAGGCCAAGGACCAGGCGCGCCAACTGACCCGCCTGCTGGCGGAGTCGACCGAGCCGGGCTCACCCGTCGTCGGCTGCGAACCTTCCTGCCTGATGACCCTGCGCGACGAACACCGGGCCATGCTGCCGCAGGACACGGTGGTGCAGGACATAGCCGGGCGCGTACGCCAGGTCGAGGAGCTGCTCGCCGAGGCCGTCGACGAGGGCCGGCTCCAGCTGAGCGAGAAGGCCTGGCCGGCCGGACGCAGAATCCTCTACCACGGCCACTGCCATCAGAAGGCCGAGGTCGGCACCGCCGCAACCGTCGCTCTGCTCAAGCGGATTCCGGGAGCCGAAGTCGTCGAACTGGACGCGGGCTGCTGCGGCATGGCGGGTTCGTTCGGATTCGAGTCCGAGCACTACGAGCTGTCGATGACCGTGGGCAACGACCGTCTCTTCCCCGCGATCAACGCCGAGCCCCGCGAGACGGTCGTCGCCGCCACCGGCGTCTCCTGCCGCCAGCAGATCTTCCACGGCACGGAACGCAACGCCTGGCACCCCGTCGAACTCGTACGTGAAGCCCTGCTGGCCGCAGCCGGGCCCGCCGGCACAGACGCGGACGCGACCGCCCATGCAGACGCCGACGCCGAGGGGGAAGCACCTCAGTGACCACAACTCAGGCCGCTCCCGGCGCACTTGAGGGCGTACGCGTCGTCGACCTCACCCAGGTGATGGCGGGCCCCTACTGCACGATGCTCCTCGCCGACCTCGGCGCGGACGTGGTCAAGGTCGAGCCGCCCGGCTCCGGCGACCAGGTCCGCCGCTCCTGGGACGCCCCGCTGCCCGGCCGTGACAGTCCCGCTTTCCACGCGCTGAACCGGAACAAGCGCAGCGTCACACTCGACCTGCGCTCGGACGCGGGGCGGGAGGGCTTCCGCAGGCTCGCCGCGGAGGCGGACGTCGTCGTGGAGAACTTCCGGCCCGGGGTCGCCGACCGCCTCGGTGTCGGCTACGAAGCCGTACGTGAGATCAGGCCAGACGTCGTCTACGCCTCGATATCCGGCTTCGGCCAGTACGGACCGTACGCCGGCAGGCCCGGCTACGACCTGATCGCGCAGGGCATGGCGGGCGCCGTCAGCGTCACCGGCGACCCTTCGGGCCCGCCCGTCAAGTGCGGCCTGCCCGTGGGCGATCTGGGTGCCGGGATGCTCTGCGCCATCGGCATCCTCGGTGCGCACAACCACCGGCTGCGCACCGGCGAGGGCCAGTATGTGGAGACCTCGCTGTACGAGGCGGTGCTCGCGATGTCGGTGTGGGAGTCGACCGAGTACTTCGCGTCCGGGCAGGCACCGCAGCGGCTCGGCTCCGCGCACCGGATGTCCGCGCCGTACCAGGCGGTGCGTACAGCGGACGGGTACGTCACGATCGCCGCCAACAACCAGCGCCTGTGGCAACGGCTGTGCACAGCCCTCGGGTTGGAGCATCTGGCCGACGACGAGCGCTTCGCCACCAACACGGACCGCATGGAGCACCGTGCGGAGCTGATCGCCCTGCTGGAGGGGCGGCTCGCGGCCGAGAGCACCGAGGAATGCGTCACCCGGCTCCTGGACGCCGGCGTGCCCGCCGGGCCCATCCTCGACTACGAGCAGATCCTGGGCGCCGACCCGCACGCCGAGGCGCGCGGCATGGTCGAGGAGTACGACCACCCCGTCGAGGGGAGATCCCGGGTGCTCGGCTTCCCGGTCAAGCTGGGCCGCACACCGGCACGCGTACGCCGCCATCCGCCGCTGCTCGGCGAGCACAACGAGGAACTCCTGGGGGAAGCGTGACCGGCGAGAACGAGCACCCGGCCGTCGCCTGGACGAAGCGGGAGGTGCCCGGCACCGGCTCGTACGCGGCACACCTGACCCTGTCCAACCCGCGCCAGCGCAACGCCCTGACCATGGGCATGTACGACCAACTCGAGCTGGCCTGCGAGGAGATCGACGCCGACGCCGACGTCCGGGTGACCGTGCTGCGCGGAGCCGGCGGCCGTGCGTTCGCCGCGGGCACCGACATCCGCGAGTTCAGGACCTTCACCACCGGAGCGGACGGAATCGCGTACGAGCAACGCGTCGGCCGCGCGGTCGAACGTCTCGCCGCGGTGCGCATGCCCGTGATCGGCGCCGTCGAGGGCCCCGCCGTCGGCGCGGGCATCGCGCTGACCGCCTGCTGCGACGTGGTGCTGTGCACCCCGGACGCGGTGTTCGGCGCTCCCATCGCCCGTACCCTCGGCAACTGCCTCGCTCCGGCCGTCATCGCCCGCCTGTACGCCTGCCTGGGCCGGGCCCGTACGCTGCGCGCGCTGCTCACCGCCGAACTGGTCAGTGCGCAGGAGGCACTTGAGGCCGGGCTCGTCCAGGAGATCGCCGAGCGCGGGGACTTCGACGACCGCATCGCCGGGCTGGCCGCCGGCATCGCCCGTGGCGCCCCGCTCACCCTCGCCGCCCTCAAGGAGGCCGACCGGCGGGTCCTGGCGGCCTCGGCACCCGGCCCCGCCGACGATCTCTACGAACTGTGCTACGGCAGCCGCGACTTCCGCGAGGGCGTAGCCGCGTTCCTTGAGAAGCGCGCCCCCGACTGGCGAGGACGGTGAATGCGGCGCGTGCAGGGTTTCGCTCCCCGCGGCCAGCACGGCTCAGTAGCCGATGGGGAGTCCGGCGTAGTTCTCGGCCAGAGCGGCTGCGGCACTCCTGGAGCGCACCACCCACTCCAGCTGCGAGCGCTGCAACTGGGCGTCGAAGGGATCCCCGGTGACGTGCAGCATGCTGGTCATCCACCACGAGAAGTGGGTGCCCCGCCACACCCGGCGCAGCGCCGTCCCGGTGTACTCGTCCGCCGGACGCGGGTCACGTTCCTTCAGCAGGGCAACCAGCGCGCGCGAGAGCAGTGCCACGTCGGCCACTGCGAGGTTCAAACCCTTGGCACCGGTCGGCGGGACGATATGTGCGGCATCGCCGGCCAGGAACAGTCGGCCGTGCTGCATGGGCGTCGAGACGAAGCTGCGCATGGGCAGGACCGACTTGTCGGTGATCGGCCCCGGTTGCAGCTGCCAGCCGTCCTGTCCGTGGCCGAGCCGCCTGGCCAGCGCGTCCCAGATCCTGTCGTCGGACCATTCGGCGATGTCGTCGCCCGGGTCGACCTGCAGATAGAGCCGGCTGACCGAGTGCGAGCGCATGGAGTGCATCGCGAATCCTTCGGGATGCCAGGCGTAGATGAGTTCGTCGGTGGACGGAGCGACGTCGGCCAGAACGCCCAGCCACGCGTACGGGTAGTCCCGGCCGAACGAGCTGCGCACATCTTCGGGGATGCTCCGGCGTGAAGGGCCGTGGAAACCGTCGCAGCCGGCGACCAGGTCGCAGTGGATGCGGTGGGGACGGCCGTCCGCGTCGAGGAAGGTCACAGCGGGGCTCTCACCGTCGATGTCGTGCAGAGCGACATCGCTGACCTCGTAGTAGGCCTGCTGCCCCGCAGCGGAGCGCGCCTTCATCAGGTCACGGGTGATCTCGGTCTGCCCGTACACCCACACCGACCGGTTCACGAGCGAGTGGAAGTCGATGTGGTGGCGCTCGTGCGGGAATTGGAGGTAGATCCCCCGGTGCTCCATGCCCTCGCGCTTGAGCCGGTCACCGACGCCGACCTCGCTCAGCAGGTCGACCGTCGAATGCTCCAGCATGCCGGCACGGATGCGGCCGCGGACGTACTCGGGGCTGCGGTTCTCCAACAGGACCGACTCGACTCCTTCACGGTCCAGCAGGTGGGACAGCAACAGGCCGGCCGGCCCGGCCCCGACGATCACGACCTGAGTACGCGTCGTCATCACGAGCGGTCCCCGCCGCGCAGGTGCGCCGGCACCAACAGCAGGGACAGGACGGCGAGAACCGCGGCGACGGCGAAGGCGTAGAAACCCCAGGGGTAGGCGACCCCCGCGCTGACCAGTACGCCACCGAGGAACGGGCCGACGATCGCACCGAGGCGTCCCACACCGGCGGCCAGACCCAGCGCCGTGCCCCGCACCTCTGCGGCGAACAGGTGGCCGACGAAGGCGTACACCAGCACCTGGGCGCTGAAGACGAACACACCGGCCAGGAAGACCGCGGCGTACACCACCGCCGTCGACTCAAGCTTGATCGACAGCAACGCCAGGAAGACCGCCGAGACGCCGAACCACAGCAGCACGGTCCGCTTGTTGCCGCGCGCGTCCGAGACCCGCCCGGCAAGCAGCAGCCCGGCGACAGCGCCGAGGTTGAGCGCGAGCAGCAGCCCCAGCGAGGCACCGACCGAATAGCCGGCCGCGCCCATGATCTGCGGAAGCCAGGTGTTGAGCCCGTACACGAGGAGAAGGCCCATGAACGACGCGATCCAGATGCCGAGGCTCACGCGCAGCAGCCGGCCGCGCAGGAGGGCGGAGGGCCGCGCCGGCTGCTCGGTGGCGGAGACGGTCTTGCC
>DATMEI010000244.1:0-3212 GCA_035556995.1 Streptomyces sp. | reverse complement strand
CCGGAGCAGCTGGACGCCAAGCTCCCGGACATCACCGAGTTCGCGCGGACGTACCTCGGTATCGAGCCCTACACGGACCCGATCCCGATCCAGCCGACCGCGCACTACGCCATGGGCGGCATCCCGACGAACGTCGAGGGTGAGGTCCTGATCGACAACACCACCGTCATCCCGGGCCTGTACGCCGCCGGCGAGGTCGCCTGTGTCTCCGTGCACGGCGCCAACCGGCTGGGCACCAACTCCCTGCTGGACATCAACGTCTTCGGCCGCCGGGCGGGCATCGCCGCCGCCGAGTACTCGGCGGCGAACGACTTCGTCGAACTGCCGGAGAACCCGGTCGCGTTCGTCGAGGGCGAGGTCGAGAACCTGCGGGACGCCACGGGCAGCGAGCGCGTCGTGGAGATCCGCAGGGCGCTCCAGGAGTGCATGGACAAGAACGTCATGGTCTTCCGTACGGAGCAGACGCTGAAGGAAGCCGTCGAGGAGATCGGCGCACTGCGCAAGCGCTACCGGGGCATCAGCGTCCAGGACAAGGGCAGGCGGTTCAACACCGACCTGCTGGAGGCCCTGGAGCTGGGGAACCTGCTGGATCTGGCCGAGGTCACGGCGGTCTCCGCACTGGCGCGCAAGGAGTCCCGCGGCGGCCACTACCGCGAGGACTACCCGAACCGCGACGACGTCAACTTCATGCGCCACTCCATGGCGTACCGCGAAGTCGGCGACGACGGCACCGAGTCGATCCGGCTGGACTACAAGCCGGTCGTGCAGACCCGCTACCAGCCGATGGAGCGTAAGTACTGATGAGCACCGCAGTCATGGCAAAGTCCGGCGGCTCCGGCGATTCCGCGCCCGCCGCGGACACCACTGCCCCGCGCATGATCACCGCGACCTTCCGGATCCGCCGCTTCAACCCCGAGGTTGCGGCCGATGCCTCCTGGGAGGACTTCACCCTCGAGATCGACCCCAAGGACCGTGTCCTGGACGCGCTCCACCAGATCAAGTGGGAGCTGGACGGGACGCTGACGTTCCGCCGCTCCTGCGCGCACGGCATCTGCGGCTCGGACGCGATGCGCATCAACGGCCGCAACCGGCTGGCGTGCAAGACGCTGATCAAGGACATAAACCCGGGCAAGCCGATCACGGTCGAGGCGATAAAGGGCCTCACGGTCCTCAAGGACCTCGTGGTCGACATGGAGCCGTTCTTCCAGGCGTACAGGGACGTCATGCCGTTCCTGGTCACGACCGGCAACGAGCCGACGCGTGAGCGTTTCCAGTCCGACGAGGACCGTCAGCGCTTCGACGACACCACCAAGTGCATCCTGTGCGCGGCGTGCACCAGTTCGTGCCCGGTGTTCTGGAACGACGGGCAGTACTTCGGCCCGGCGGCGATCGTCAACGCGCACCGTTTCATCTTCGACAGCCGTGACGAGGCGGGCGAGCAGCGTCTGGAGATCCTCAACGACAAGGACGGCGTGTGGCGTTGCCGCACCACGTTCAACTGCACGGACGCGTGCCCGCGTGGCATCGAGGTCACCAAGGCCATCCAGGAGGTCAAGCGGGCGCTGATCACTCGCCGCTTCTGAGAGAACGACGGCATCGGGCCGGGGCGCGCACGCCCCTCGCTCGTACGCGCGCACAACGGCGCCCGGGGTAATCCCCCGGGCGCTATTGCGTGCGGTGATCCCCCGAGATGCCCCGACTCCCGTTCAACGGGGTCGATTTCGGGGCACGATACCGACGCTCGACCGCAACACCAGCACGTCCACCCGCTCCACTCGTCTGCACCACCCCCCGCAGAAGGAGTTCGCGTGAGACGCACGAGACGCATACGCAGAGGCGCCGGCGCCCTGGTGGCCATAGGCGCCCTGCTCGGACTCGCCCTTCAGACGACGCCTGCGAGCGCCGACTCCGGTGACGGCGCGCCAGGTTCGGCAGTGCCGAAGGCCGTACAGGAAAGCGCGGCAGGACACTGGTCCGCCGAGCGGATGCGCAACGCCACACCGGTCGAGCAGCTGCTCGACGCCGGCTCCCGCGCCGTCGAGGGCGCAGGCCAAGCAGTGCGGCGCGGCGCGGAGTCGAAGGTGCTGCCGCTCGCACCGGATGCCGGCACAAAGGCGTTGCCCGAGGCCGGCGGGCCCTGGTCGGGCGGCGGCGAAGTCGTCAAGACCACGGGCCGGGTCTTCTTCACCATGGACGGCCGCGACGCGTCCTGCTCCGGTGACGCCGTCACCAGTGACAACGGCAGTACGGTCATCACAGCCGGGCACTGCGTGAAGTACCAGGGCAACTGGCACACCAACTGGGTGTTCGCGCCCGGCTATCACGACGGCGAGACCCCGTACGGCAAGTGGACGGCCTCCAAGACGCTGAGCACTCCGCAGTGGGACGCCGGCGAGGACATGAACTTCGACATCGGCGCAGCCGTCGTGAATCCCCTGGACGGCAAGAAGCTCACCGATGTCGTCGGCGGTCAGGGCCTGTCCTTCAACGCCGCCTACAACACCACGATGTACGCCTTCGGGTATCCCGCCGCCGATCCGTACGACGGCGAGAAGCTCATCTACTGCAGCGGCACGACCTTCCAGGACTTCCTGCTGACCAAGGACCACGGCCTCTCGTGCAACATGACGGGCGGCTCCAGCGGCGGTCCGTGGTTCACGGAGTTCGACGAGGCCACGGGCAAGGGCCTGCAGTCCTCGGTGAACAGCTTCGGCTACGTCTTCCTTCCCGACACGATGTTCGGCCCGTACTTCGGTGAGGACGCGAAGAACCTGTACGAGACGGCACAGGCCGGCTAGATCCCGGCTGACCTGCCGCCACCGCCCCGTCAAGGCCCCGGACCCGCGGGCAGCCGCGCAGACGACCAGTCTCCGGCACCCGCAGGTTCGGGGCGTGCGGGGCCAGTGGCCCGGGCAGGCCGGGCGGCATGTGGCATCGAGGCGGCCGAGGCCGTCCAGGACGTCGAGCGGGCACCAATCAACCGCCGCTTCTGCACGCCGCCTTCGCAAGAGGGAACTTCATCCGGCGTCATGTCATAAGCGGGCGCTCAACCCCTGTTCGACAAGGGGGTTTTCGGGGCACGATCTCAACGCACACCCAGCAACAGGCACTTCTGCCTCACCACTCTGCCGCCCCCGCAGAAGGAGAGCACGCGTTGAAAGAACCACGACACATACGCAAAGGCGCCGGAGCGGTGGTGGCCGTCGGCACCC
>DATMEI010000243.1:0-8855 GCA_035556995.1 Streptomyces sp. | reverse complement strand
GGGCCCTGTTGGCCGTGTGCGCCCTGTGCGCCCTGTGCGCCCTGTGCGCCCGACCCGTTCCCCGCAGCACCCCCGGCAGGCAGCGCGCGCCCGCCCGCCGACGGTCCCGGCACCTGCTTGGGCTGCCGCCCCAGCGCCTTGACCCCCCGCGCGCCCTTGCCCGGTTTGCCGCCGGGCCGGCTGCCGGCCGGCGCCTCCGCGGCGGTGACAAGCCCCAGCTCGCCCGCGAACCCCCAAAGTGCCTGCCTGACCGATCCCTTGCTGTCCAGGTCCTGCATACGGCCGGCGTCGACGGCGCTCTGCAGCTCCTTGAAGTTGGCGGGGACGGTCGAACGCGCCACGGGCGTGCCGACGATACGGGCGATGATCGCGGGCTGGATCTCGCTGAGCCGTGAAGTGCGGTTGACGAGGGTGACGGTCTCCTCGGCCTTGCGGATCTGGAGCCGGTCCCACATGCGCACCATGCGCTTTGCGGCCCGTACGGCCACGACGTCCGGTGTGGTCAGCAGCACCGCGAGGTCGGCCGTCTCGATGGCGGCGGCGTTGGCGGCGTTGAGCTGTGTGCCGCAGTCGACGACGACGACGTCGTAACGCGCCTTGAGCGCGGCGATGATCTGCCGTGACGCCCTGTCGTCGACCTCCTCGCCGCGTTCGCCCTCACCCGGCGCGAGCAGCAGCCCCAACCCCGACTCGTGGGTGTAGACCGCGTCTTGGAGCACACGGGCGGAGATGTCGCTGATGCCTGCGAGGTCGGCGGCCGAGCGCCGGAACTGTACGTCCAGGTACGAGGCGACGTCGCCCGACTGAAGGTCCATGTCCACCAGCGCGCTGCCGCGCCCCGAAGACTGTGCCGCCAGGGCCAGTTGGACCGCGGTCAGCGTCGTGCCGACGCCACCCTTGGCGCCGGTGACCGCGACCACGGTGCCGCCCGGCCCCGCCGGCTCCTCGCCTCCCACCCCCAGATGGCGCCGTACACCGGCCGCCCATGACGCGGCGGCGCCGACCCGCGCGGCCAAGTCGTCGTAACTCAGGGGCAGTCCGAGTACGCCGCGCGCGCCCGCGTCCATGGCCGCCGAGTACAGCGGAGGGCTGGTGTCACGGGTGATGAGGACGACGCCCACGGCCGGGAAGCGCAGTGCGACCTCGCGGATCAGCTCCAGGGCCGGTTGCGGGCCGATGAGTTCGTGCACGAGCACGACCTCGGGCAGGACGGCCACGGCGCTGTCGGCCGACTGGGCGAGCGAGTCGAGCAGTTGCGTGGAGTCGACCGCGGGCGGCAGTGGTTCGCTGTCCGGGAGCTGGCGGAGCAGGCCGACGAGCGACCTGGCTGCGTCCGGGTCGCTGACTGCTGGCTGGATGCGGGTGACCATCGGCTGATTCCTGCCTCACTTGTCCCCGGTGAGCGTGTACGTACGGTCGCTCTCGGGGATCTCGGTGGCGTCGCCCGGGGCCACGAGGGCGAGCCGGACATGCTCTGCGAACGACTCGGCGTAGGCGACGCGTTGGGCGTCGGCCGCGGAGAGGGCGAAGGTGATCGGGACGCCGTCCTGCTCCTGCTGCCGGGTGCGCTCGTCGTTGTTGCCGTCTTCCTTGAAGGGCGTGAGCTTCCCGACGTCGATGACCTTGGCGTCGCTGACGATGACCTTCGACTGGTTCGGCGCCTTGCCCTTGCCGCTCGTCTGCTGCTCACCCTCGAAGGTGGCGAAGATGTTGACCCGGCTTCCGGGGTTGATCTTGCCTGCGACGCCCGTCTCGGCGTCGATCATGATGGCGATCTCCTGCTCACCGGGCTTGAGTTCGGGACGCTCGGCCATCATGTCGGCCTGCAGGAGCGAGCCCTTGCGCAGCTGATTGGTGGCGACCTTGCCGCGCACGTCGTCGAGATCGGTGACCGCGGTCCTGGGAAGCCACCGCTCGGGCATGGACACCTTGTCGAACTGCTCGCCGCTCAGGGACTTGTACGCGGGAACGTCCGCCTTCAGCTTGTAGGCCGTCTTCTCGGGACCGACCCTGGACTCCACGTCACGTATGAGCGCCAGTACGCCTGCGAACGCTGCGAGAGCGCACAGGACGGAGACGATCAGCAGTATGACGCCACGGCGCTGGCGTGAATTCATTGACTAGAGACCTCGGGGATCGGCGACGACGGCGTGACGGGGGTGCGAGGAGGGGCGGTCGGCGGCTGCGCGACGGTATCCGCCGAGACCCGCGCCTCCCCGGGCCGCGGTGGCGTTGCGAGCGGTGGTGTCCGTACGTGCAGTGGTGTCCGTACGTGCGGTGGTGTCCGTACGGCCGGCGGTGTCCGTACGGCCGGCGGTGTCCGTACGTGCGGTGGCGGGCGCCCGGCTTCCCGGAGCCCTCCGTGAGGCGGGCCCGTACAGAGCGGGGGCTGCGCAGAACGCGCAGCGGTCCCCGATGAGTTCGAGTCCGCACCAGTGGCACTCGTCGCGCCGCACGGAGGAGACGAGCTGGTAGAGAACCGAGACGTCGGGGATGGCCGCGGCGAACTCGATGAGCTTGCCCGTCCCCCACCAACGGGCCGATTCCTTGGGCAGATACGCCTCCTGCAGGCCGCGGACGTTCCACTGGCGGGCCAGCGTGCCGCTCACCCACTCGGAGGTGAGCTGACCGTGAGCGACCGTGAGGTGGGTGGGGAACTGCGGGCCCGCCAGGGTCGCTTCGGCTCCACCGCCGCTTCCGCCGGCGCCCCCTCCCCCGCTTCCGCCCCCGTTCTCCAGCCGCACGAGCTGCGGCGTGGGAGCGGCGAGAACGGCGAACTGCGCCCTGGGCATCCACGACTTGGCGTGTGCGGTGAGCGAAACCGGTACCTGATCGAGCTTGGCGACGGAGTTCAGCAGCGCACCCGCGTAGATGTAGTGCGCCAGCAGCCGGGCGGCGGCTCCCAGCACCCCCGGGCTGAACTCGCACAGCGACAGCTGCCGCAACTGCCGTACGAGCACGGCGGTGCCGAGCGGCGGCAGGTTGGCCGGCAGCAGGGCGATGCGGTCGCTCTCCAGGACGGAGCGGATGGTGTGCAGCCGGTGCAGGAAGGGCTTGTCCAGCGTCGCCGGATAGACGACCACGACGTGGCCGTGCTGCTCGATGAGGCTCTGGGTCTCGGCGAGCGCGGCGTCGAGCGGCTGCTCCCCGGGCGGCCTGAATATGTGTGCACGCGGGGTGTGCCGGTCGGGCGGAGGCAGCATGTGGTCGTGGCTGGTGACTGCTAGCGCAGTGGTCATCCCGCCCCCGGATTCTCCGTCCTGGGCGGTGAAGCCCAAGTACCCGACCGTCGTGCCGACCTGACGACATCACACCTTACGGCGGAGTCCGCGACCGCCGACACCTCAGCACGGCATCGGTCTCGGCAGCACCGGTCTCGGTCCGCTCCCCCTGCCATACCCCGCCCCGGGAGCCGGTCAATCAGGATCGGGCGCACGCCTCGCGGCAGCGGACCGCAACAGACCGGACGTATCGGGCAGTTCGCTGACCCGGACGCCCCCGCACACGGAGTGGGCGAGGGCGTCCGGGCTCACGAACTCATGAACTCACGGCCACAGACGGCTCACCAGGGAAGTTCCCGCACCTGCTGCACGCACAGCACGATGAAGAGCATCCCGGCCGTGAAGAGCATCACGTTGCTGAGGATGCCGTTGCGCCAGTCACGCGGCGTACGGCTGGTGTTGAGCAGCCACATGAGGGTGAACGCGAGGAACGGCATGAAGAACGCGCCGAGCACTCCGTAGGCCACGACGAGCCCGAAGGGCTGCTCCAGCCAGAGCAGCGTCATCGGCGGGAAGGTCAGCCAGAGCAGGTAGGCACGGAAGGGCACCGAGCGCTCACGGCTGCCGGCGGCCACGGCCTGCACGGCCTCCTGGCCGCTCTCTCCGCTCCCGCTTCCCTTACGTGCAGCCTGGAGCCGTTCCACGAAGTCCGCGAACATCAGGCTCACTCCGTGCCACACGCCGATCAGCGAGGTGAAGGAGGTGGCGAAGAAGCCGACGAGGAAGAGCTTCGCGGTGAAGCCGCCGAAGCGCTGCTCCAGCACCTTCCCGAGGTCGGACAGTCCCTTGTCGCCCTCGGCGATCGCGATCTGCGAGGAGTGCAGCAGCTCGGCGCCGACGATCAGCATCGCGACGACGAAGATGCCGGTGGTGGCGTAGGCGACGCGGTTGTCGAGCCGCATCATCTTCATCCAGCCGCTGTCGGTCCAGCCCTTGGCGTTCACCCAGTACCCGTACGCGGCCATCGTGATCGTGCCGCCGACGCCGCCGATCAGGCCGAGGGTGTAGAAGATCGAGCCGTCAGGCAGCACCGGGACGAGCCCGGCGAAGCTCGCGCCGATGTCGGGAGTCACGAGGATCGCGACGTAGACGACGACGACGAACATCACACCGATGAGCGCCGTCATGACCTTCTCGAAGACGGCGTACCGGTTGAACCAGACGAAGACGAGGCCGACCAGCCCGGTGATGATCGCCCACGCCTTGAGGTCGAGGACCCCGGGGAAGAGTGCCTCCAGCGGGAGCCCGGAGGAGGACATGGCGGTGCCGCCGTAGACGAAGCCCCAGATCACGACGTATATCGCGAAGTAGACCGTGGTCCAGGAGCCGAGGCTGCGCCAGCCGTCGAAGATGGTGCGGCCGGTCGCCAGGTGCCAGCGGCCGGTCGCCTCGGCGAGTGCCACCTTGACGATGCAGCCGATGACGGCGGCCCACATGAGGGTGTAGCCGAACTTGCTTCCGGCGATGAGCGTGGCGACCAGGTCGCCCGCCCCGACGCCCGTGGCGGCGACGACGATGCCGGGCCCGACCAGCTTCCAGCTGGCTTTTCGTACGGGCGGCGCGTGAGCGGTCGTCTCCCCGCTCTGCTTGCTGTCTTCGGTTGCCATCTCCTACCGCCTTTGTACTCGTCCCCATCGGAGGTCCTGCCCGGCGCATTCAATTCGCCAAAGACGATCAACACAAGGGCTGGAACGGGTGCCGTAGGTCTTGACAAGCTCATTGGTCTGGACCATGTTGTCAGCGACGCGCAGGGCCCGGCGCACCGCACTCCGCACCTCTCCTTCCATCTCCCCCCACTCCGGAGGCAGTTGTGGCACGCGCAAGTACCCGAACGCACCCCCGCACCCGCTCACGCGCCCTCGGCGCCGTCACAGCAGTGGCACTGACAATCTGCGGACTGTTCGCAGCAGGCAGCGCGAGCGCCGGCGAGGCCCCCTCCGCGGGTGCCGGCGCCGCCGGTCACGGGGTCGGCGCCTCGGCCGTACCGGCGCACGCCGTCACCGGCTACTGGCAGAACTTCGACAACGGCGCCACCACCCAGAAGCTCTCCGACGTACCGGGCGACTACGACATCATCGCCGTCGCCTTCGCGGACGCCACCGGCTCACCCGGCCAGGTCGACTTCACCCTCGACCCGGCGACGGGCTACGGCTCCGAGGACGAGTTCAAGGCGGACATCGAGGCCAAGCACGCAGACGGCAAGTCGGTGATCGTCTCCGTCGGCGGCGAGAAGGGGAGCGTCAGCGTCGGCGACGACGCCTCGGCCACCGCCTTCGCCGACAGCATCGTGGCCCTCATGGACGAGTACGGCTTCGACGGCGTCGACATCGACCTGGAGAACGGCCTCAACTCCACGTACATGACCAAGGCACTGGACTCGATCCACAGCAAGAAGAGCGATGTCGTGGTGACGATGGCGCCGCAGACCATCGACATGCAGTCCACCTCGACCGAGTACTTCAAGACGGCGCTCAACATCAAGGACTACCTGACCGTCGTCAACATGCAGTACTACAACAGCGGTTCGATGAACGGCTGTGACGGCAAGGTCTACTCACAGGGCTCGGTCGACTTCCTGACCGCTCTCGCCTGCATCCAGCTCGAAGGCGGACTCGACGCCTCACAGGTCGGCATCGGCACCCCGGCGTCCACCAGCGCCGCCGGATCCGGCTACGTGGAACCCGGCGTGGTGACGGCGGCTCTGGACTGCCTGGCCAAGGGCAGCAGCTGCGGGAGCTTCAAGCCCGCCAAGACCTACCCCGGCCTCCGCGGCGCCATGACCTGGTCGACCAACTGGGATGCGGCAAGCGGCAACAGCTGGTCGGGCAAGGTCGGCCCGCACGTGGACGCGATGCAGTAGAGCGCGCACACAGGACGCGCACCACGCACCACACAGCAGGCAACAGCAACAGGCACCGAACACAGCACGCACCACGCCGGACTGTGGCGGGGTGACCCCCACCGCCCCCCACACACGCGACGCCCCCGGACATCACGTCCGGGGGCGTCGCCCGTCACATGTGCTGCCGCAGACCGCCCCCGCGCTCCGCGGCACTTACCCGGTGTCGTGGCACCGCCGCGCCACGACACCGGTCCGCCCAAGTGGGCACAAGCAGTGCGCGCTTGTTACGGCTTGGGCAGCTTGCAGTCGGGCAGGCTCAGATCCACCTTGTTGCCCGCGGCTATGCAACTGGTGAGGGTGTGGGTCTGCTGACCGTACGCAGTGCCCTCGTTGACGGTCACCTTGCCGTTCTCGTCAACCTCACAGGGGTTGTTGAGAGTGCACTCCTCACCGTTCTCGTTACGGGTGTTGTTCACGCCGACGACCTTGCCGGAGGCGTCGTCGACGATCGGGGAACCGGAGGTGCCGCCCTTGGTGTCGCACTCGGGCGTGTAGCGCACGGAGTCCTTCATCGTCCAGCCGTCCTCGCGCAGTTCGTGCACGAAGCCGTCGATGGAGCAGCTGTAGGTCTCCTTCCAGTAGCCGGAGACGACGGTGATGGCGTTGCCCTGCGTGGGGTGTGCCGCCTCGACGTCGAGGGGGTCGACGCCGGTGTCGGCCTTGATCTCCTCGTAGGTGGCGTCCACTTCGTAGAGCGACACGTCGGTGTCGGTCATCGTCGCGTAGCTGATCTTGGTGGAGGTCAGCTTGCCCGCTTCGCCGCCGGAGGCGTCGAGGAGGGAGAAGCTGCGCGTCGAGGGCTGGTCGAGGACGACCTTCCCGGGCTCCGGCATGCCCTCTTCCAGGCAGTGCCCGTTGGAGAGCACCAGCCCGGGGTCCGAGGCCTTGGAGTCGGGCATCCGCACGAGCGAGCCCGAACAGTTGCTGAGCGCGACCGTACCCGCGAAGTCGGGCGCCGCAGCGGCCGGCTTGACGGACTTGGCCGGCTGGGGTTCGGCAGCGGCTGCCGGCGTCGCGGCCGCTCCGGTGACAGCGACGGCTGCGAACAGCGTCGCGGCCAGCGTGCCGACGAGAGGTCTTTTCATGGTGGGGGGTTCCTCTCCTTCACCGAATCTCTCACTGATGATTCGTTGGGGGTGACGCCGTGCATTCTTGGCGCAGGAGAGGTGCGTCCACAAGACCCCACAGGACCCCAACGGCGCCCCCAGAACCGGAAGATGAGGTTCCAAGGGCGCCGTTCACAGTTGCGTCCGGGCGCGCGCCGGAAGCGCGCTAGACGACGAGACTCACCAGCGCCGCGACCGCGAAGCCCGCCACCGAGAGGACGGACTCCAGCACCGTCCACGACTTCAGGGTGTCCCGCTCGGAGATGCCGAAGTACTTCGAGACGATCCAGAAACCGCCGTCGTTGACGTGCGAGGCGAAGATCGAGCCCGCCGAGATCGCCATGATGACGAGCGCGGCGTGCGGCTCCGAGAAGTCCCCCGCCGCCAGCAGCGGGGCGACGATGCCCGCGGTGGCGACGATGGCCACGGTCGCCGAGCCCTGCGCGACGCGCAGCACCAGCGAGAGCAGATAGGCGAGCACGATGACGGGCAGGCCCGCATCGCTGAAGGTGTCCGCCAACGCCTGTGCGACGCCGCTGCCTTCGAGTACGGCGCCGAACACGCCGCCCGCACCGACCACCAGCAGAATGTTGCCGATCGGCTTCAGCGAAGCGGTCGAGACGGTCTCCAGCGACTGACGGGACCAGCCCTGCTTCAGGCCCAGCTGCCAGTACGCCAGCAGCAGCGCGATCGTCAGCGCCACGAAGGGGTGGCCGAAGAACTCGATGACGGAACGGAGCGTCGAAGGGTCGAGCGCGATGGAGGAGAACGTCGCCATCAGGATGAGCAGCAGCGGAGTGCCGATGATGGCGAGCACGACGCCCAGCGCGACGGGCCGCTCCTTGGTGATTCCGGCCGCCTTCTTCTCCGCCGCGACGGCGGCCTTCGCCTCCTCGGCCGCCTCGACCATGTCCTGCGGGACCTCGACGAAGAGGCGGTTGCCGATCCAGGTCGAGTACGCCCAGGCGGCGAGAACGGCCGGGATGCCGGTGATGACGCCCATCATGATGACCCAGCCGAGGTCGACGTTGAGCAGCCCCGCCGCGGCCACAGGGCCCGGGTGTGGCGGCAGGAATGCGTGCGTCATGGACAGGCCCGCCAGCAGCGGCATGGCGTACAGGATGATCGACTTCCCGGAGCGCTTCGCCGCCGCGTAGACGATCGGGGCGAGGACGAAGATGCCGACGTCGAAGAAGACGGGGATGCCGAAGAGGAGGCCGGTGATTCCCATGGCCAGCGGGGCGCGCTTCTCGCCGAAGAGGCCGAGGAGCCGGCGGGAGAGGGCCTCGGCGCCGCCGCTGACCTCGAGTATCGAGCCGAGCATGGTGCCGAGCCCGATGATGATGGCGACGTGTCCGAGGATGCCGCCCATGCCGGATTCGATGAGCGAGACGACGTCCGACTTCTGCACGGTGCCGAAGAGTTCGGTGACGGACATGCCGGAGCCGAGGCCGACGGCGATGGAGACGACGAGCAGCGCCACGAACGGCTGCAGCCGGGCTTTGATGATGAGAACGAGCAGCAGGACGATGCCGAGGGCGGCGACGGTCAGCAGGCCGGGGGCGC
>DATMEI010000242.1:0-34649 GCA_035556995.1 Streptomyces sp. | reverse complement strand
GATCGAGACGCCCTTCGATGGCTCGGATGTTCTCCCGCACGCAGCTCTCGCAGAAGTAGCGCGTCTCGCCGTTCTCGTGGGAGCTGATCCAGGTGAGAGGGATCTCCCGGGTGCCCTTTCCGCAGCCGGCGCAGGAGGTCTCTCGCGTCTCGCCCGCGCTCACGTTCTCGTCGTCCATTCACCGAAAGATAGCGCCGGGCAAACCGGAGAGCCGGGGCGTGACGCCCCGGCTCTCCGGTTGATTCACTGCATGACTGCCATCGCGATCGCCCTGCGGGCGCGCAGGGAGGCACGTTCGGCACGGCGCTGAAGGCGGCGGGCCGATGTGACGCGCAGAGCCCTGCGTTGCGACTCGGCCTCGTGCAGGCGGTCGTTCATATGGGCTCGCGCCAGGGATTCTGGCATGAGTTGCAT
This sequence comes from Streptomyces sp., assembly GCA_035556995.1. Taxonomy (GTDB): domain Bacteria; phylum Actinomycetota; class Actinomycetes; order Streptomycetales; family Streptomycetaceae; genus Streptomyces. The sequence continues at coordinate 34,235 of DATMEI010000242.1, read as the reverse complement.
TTCTCGGTTCCTGTTCTGACGCGAGGCGTTCGCCTCGACGCTGGACTGGTTCGTGGTCTCGGAAGTGGGTGTCATCGTCGGATCCTGCTTCGGAAGGTGACGCAGCTGCGGATCGCGCGTCTTCGGGCGGTTGATCGTGCCGGCGGTCGTCATGCTGTGACCGGGTTCTTACGCGGACGTCCACGCGGACGCTTCCTGGGAACGACGACTCCCTGGACGAACAGCTCGCCACCCCAGACGCCCCAGGGCTCACGGCGGTCCTTGGCACCTGCGAGGCAGGCCTCGCGCAGCGGGCAGGTCTGGCACAGCGTCTTCGCGTACTCCACATCCGCCGGGGCTTCGGCGAAGAAGACCTCGGGGTCGTAGGAACGGCAGGGCACGGCGACACCGAGGCGCTCGATGGCGTCGTCGAGCTCGGTGAGCGTAGTCAGCGGGGCGGGCACGGGGTCCTCCGTGGTGGCATCGGTCGGCATCAGGTCTGTCGTGGGTGACGGAGTGTGCGTATCGAGGTGCACTGCCGGTTCTTCCTCGTCTGTCGATGTCTGTTGTCTGGTCTGCCCGGCTGGTGGCCGGACGGGGGCAAACAGAAGGGCCGCGGATCCCTGTGTGGGTTCCGCGGCCCTGGAAGGTGCCGACCTGATCTTGCCGATCAGGCTGGATCTCTCCAGGGTTCGAGCCCACGGAAGGCCCACATCGGGTTGTGCTTCGTCTTCTGGCTGCGGTCGCCGACACCTGCGGCTGCGAACGCGGGGGCATAGGCCGGTGCCTGCACCGCTGCTGTCGCTACCTCAAGTGCCTTGGCCGGTCGCTCGACGCCGTTGAGAACGACGCCGGACAGACCGCCGCCGTTGACCCGGAAGGCGGGCAGGCAGGAGGCGACGACCGAGCGGTCGGTCATCCTGGTGGTGGTAATGAAGTCGATCACTGGGCTCGCCTCCTTTCGGCGACTCGGGGGATCAGCCGAAGCAGATCCACAAACGTGCAGGAGTCAGTACAGCATGGATGGGGTGGAGCGGAAACCCCCCGCCCTGTCCACGTCCGGAAGGCTATGGTGCTCCGGACAGCGCGCGCAAACTATTTTTCCGCCGTCTCCTGAAAACCTTCCGAGACATGCGAAGAGGGCTCTGCCGCGCGTTCGGCTGTGAGTTCGGCCGGGGCTTCCTCCACCGGCTCCTCGACCTCCGCGCCCCCCAACTCCTCACCCGCACACAGCGCGAGGACGTCAGAGCCGAACCGTTCCAACTTGCGTCCCCCCACTCCGGAGATCCGCGACAGCGCCGCCTCGTCGTCGGGCACGGTCTCGGCGATCGCCAGGAGCGTCTTGTCGGTGAAGACGCAGTAGGCGGGCTGGCCCAGTTGCTTCGCCTGGTCCGAACGCCACTCCCGCAGCCGCTCGTACAGCTGCTCGTCGAGGTCGGAGGGGCAGCCTTCACAGCGCATCAGCTTCATCTCGCCGGGGTCCGTCAGCGAGCGCCCGCACACCCGGCACCTGACGGGACCGCGACGCTTGCGCGTACGGCTGCCGTCGCCACGGCCGCGTTCGATGCCGCCGCCACCACCGGCCGTACGTGCGCCTGTGGCCGTGGACCCCGGGCGCAGCCCGTTCAGGAACCGGCTGGGCCGCCGCCCGCCACGGCCTCCCGGCGAGCGCGAGAGTGCCCAGGAGAGAGTGAGGTGGTGGCGTGCCCGTGTGACGCCGACGTAGAGCAGCCGGCGCTCCTCCTCGACCTGAACGTCCGTCTTGGCGTGGGTGATCGGCATCATGCCTTCGGTGAGTCCCGGCAGGAACACCGCGTCCCATTCCAGTCCCTTGGCGGAGTGGAGCGAGGCGAGGGTGACGCCCTCGACCGTCGGGGCGTGCTGTGCGTTGGCCCTCTCGTCCAGCTCCGCCACGAACTCGCTGAGCGTCGGCGCCTCGCCGCCTCCCGCGGTGCGGCCGGCCGAGAGGGATTCAGCGAGCCGGACGAGAGCCGTCAGGGACTCCCACCGGTCGCGAACCGCGCCGGAGCCAGCCGGAGCTTCCGGCGTCCAGCCGGTGCCGCTGAGTACGGCCCGGACCTGTGAGGGGAGATCGACGGCGCCGTCGAGCAGGCTGTCGTTCTCACCGAAGCGGGCCGCGCTGCGCAGCGCAACCCCCGCCTCACGGACCTCCGGCCGTTCGAAGAACCGCTCGGCGCCCCGGAGTTGATACGGGACGTCGGCGTCCACGAGAGCCTGCTCGTAGACCTCGGACTGCGCGTTGATGCGGTAGAGCACCGCGATCTCGCTGGCCGGGACACCGGAGTCGATCAGCTCCCGGATGCGTTTGGCGGTGCCCTCGGCCTCGGAGGGCTCGTCTGCGTATTCCGCGTACACCGGCTCGGGGCCGGCTTCCCGCTGCGAGACCAGCTCCAGGCGGTGTTCGGCGGCACGGCCGACCGCCTGGGAGAGCAAGCCGTTGGCGAGGTGGACGACCTGGGGCGTCGAGCGGTAGTCCCGCACGAGTTTGACGACGGTCGCGTTCGGGTGGCCGGCGCGGAAGTTGAGCAGATGGTCCGGGGTGGCGCCGGTGAAGGAGTAGATCGTCTGGCTGGCGTCGCCCACGACGCACAAGCTCTCCCGGTCCCCCACCCACAGTTCCAGCAGCCGCTGCTGGAGCGGGCTGACGTCCTGATACTCGTCGACCACGAAGTGCTGATACTGCCCGCGGACCGTTTCGGCGATGTCGGGACGGTCCTGCAGCACACCTACGGTCAGCAGCAGCACGTCTTCGAAGTCCATCACTGAACGCTCGCGCTTGAGCTGCTCGTAGAGCCCGAAGACGCGGGCGGTCTCGGCCGGGTCGCGGGGCGCGATCCGGCTTGCCTTGGCCACCACGGCCGGATAGTCCTCCGGCACCGTCTGCGTCACCTTCGACCACTCGATCTCACCGGTGACATCCCGCAGTTCGTTGCGGTCCAGGCGGAGGCGGCAACGGGCTGCGGCCTCCGCGACGAGCTGCACCTTGCGCTCCAGCAGCCTGGGCAGTTCACCCCCGACCGCCCGCGGCCAGAAGAACTGAAGCTGCCGGAGCGCGGCCGAGTGGAACGTACGAGCCTGGACCCCGCTCGCTCCCAGCTGCCGCAGCCGCCCGCGCATCTCCCCAGCGGACCGGCTGGTGAAGGTGACCGCGAGCACACTTGCGGGCGCCAGGATGCCGGCGCGCACGCCGTAGGCGATCCGGTGGGTGATCGCGCGGGTCTTGCCCGTGCCGGCCCCGGCCAGCACGCACACCGGACCGTGCAGGGCCGTCGCCACTTCACGCTGTTCGGGATCGAGCCCTTCCAGCACCGCGTCGGCGTCACGAGGGGGACCCGCGTACGCGTCCTGATCGGGGTTGGAAAACAGAGTGGAGTCCGTTGCTGCTGTCACCCCGCCATGCTGCCAGGTCTCCCGAGACGCCCGTGACGCTTGTCCACAGCTGAATTCAGATCGTCGTACTCACACTTCGGCAGCCACGGGAATGGTCTGGTTCGCTCGCACGTTCCCTCAGACACCAACGGAGACGAAGGAGCGCGAGAACCCATGTCGGGAAACGTGACGATGTACAGCACCACATGGTGTGGCTACTGCCGTCGGCTGAAGGGCCAGATGGACCGCGCGGGAATCGCGTACACCGAGATCAACATCGAGCACGACCCGGATTCGGCGGACTTCGTCGAGAAGGCCAACGGCGGCAACCAGACGGTGCCGACCGTTCTCTTCCCCGACGGTTCCACGCTGACCAACCCTTCGCTGGCCCAGGTGAAGGAGAGGGTCGGCGTCTGAGAACCGGCGTCCGAGTCACCGGCCCGGCAGCGTCACAGCTCCGGGCCGGTGGTGTGCCGAGGCGCGCGCTCCGTACGCGAGCCCGCAAGTCGGCGAGTGCTCCGCCTCACACCTTCCGGTCCGGACGGGGCAGCGGCTCGCCGTACCAGAGCTCGACCAGGCGCGCCGCGATGGAGATCCCGGCCGGCGCCAGCACCTCCCCGGAGCTGATCGCATTCCGGATGTCCTCGCGGGAGAACCATCGGGCCTCTTCGATCTCGTCCCCGTCCACCCGGATGTCCGGTGAGGTGGCACGGGCCATGAAGCCCAGCATCAGGCTGGCCGGGAACGGCCAGGGCTGGCTGGCCACGTAGTCGACCTCGCCCACCGAGACGCCCGCCTCCTCGGCGACCTCACGGACGACCGCCGCCTCCAGGGACTCACCGGGCTCGACGAAACCTGCGAGCGTCGAGAAGCGTCCCTCGGGCCAGTGAACCTGACGGCCCAGCAGGGCACGGTCGCTCTCATCCGTCACGAGCATGATCACGGCGGGGTCGGTTCGCGGGTAGTGCTCAGCACCGCAGGCCTGACAGCGGCGGAGATGTCCGGCCGCCGCGATGACCGTACGCTCGCCGCAGCGGGAGCAGAACCGGTGCGTGCGCTGCCAGTTCTCCAGTCCGATGGCGTGGGCCATCAGCTCGGCGTCACGTGGGGAGAGCAGCACGCCCGCTTCGCGCAGTCCGGCGGGGCGTGCGATGTCGTCCATACGCCCCGGCAATGCGTCCTTCTGCAGAGCGAAATAGCGAATGCCGTCCTCGTCGACGCCGAGGAAGTAGCGGTGCGCCTCGGTGAAGGGGGCGTCGAACGACGGCATCATCACCAGCTCCGTCTGGCCGTCGCTGTTGTCCTCGATCAGCGCCTGTCCGCCCGAGACCACGAAGACCCGCGTCGTCGGGTGACTCCACGCCGCAGCCAGCCATGCCTCATCCATCCGGTAATGCGCGGCCCGGTCGATGCCACCGGTGGGAGTCAGGGTGATGGGACGGTCGGCGTCTGCGGTGCGGTCGGTCCAGATGGTCACTTGGGCTTCCTACTCCTCCTGCGACGGCGCTGCTGGTCGTGCCGGGACCCGGCGTGCTGTGCGTACGTACGGGCAGAGCGCACGGTTCCGCGAAGCCGGTGGCGGCTGCTGCCCGCGCTAGCCCTCACGGCTCTGCTCACTCAGTGCGGACTCCTCACTCAGTGCGGTCTGTGTGCTCCAGTTCTCTGCGAGGTCCCCCCAGAGATATGCGGTCGCCTCGGCGCCCTTCATCAGCAGGTCCAGTTCGACCTTCTCGTTCGGCGCGTGCCAGCCGTCCGAGGGGATGGAGATCCCCAGGAAGAGCACCGGCACCCCCAGCACGTCCTGCAGGTCGGCCGCCGGCCCGGACCCGCCCTCACGTGTGAAGCGGATCCGCTGCCCGAACGCGCGCTCCATCGACCGTACGACCGACTGCAGCGCGGGATGGCCGAGCGGGGTGAGGCAGGGGCGGGCGGCACCCCAGAAGGTGATCTCGTGCCGGATGCCGTCCGGCAGGTTCTGCGCCACCCACTCGCGCACCGACTGCTGGACCTTCTCCGTGTCCTGCCCAGCGACGAGCCGGAAGGAGAGCTTCAGTTGTGCCCTCGACGGGATCACGGTCTTCCCGCCGGGTCCCTGATAGCCGCCGCCGATGCCGTTCACCTCTGCGGTGGGGCGCGCCCAGATCCGCTCCAGAGTGGTGTAGCCGGTCTCGCCGAGGGTCGCGTGCGAATGGGCGGTACGCAGCCAGGCGCCTTCATCGAAGGGGAGTTCGGCGAAGAGCCTGCGTTCGCTGTCGGTCAGCTCGACGACCCCGTCGTAGAAACCGGGGAGCGTGACGCGTTGGTCCTCGTCGTGCAGACGGGCGGCCAGCCGGGCGGCCTCGGTGGCGGGGTTGGGCACGGCACCGCCGAAGGAACCGGAGTGGATGTCCTGGTCCGGCCCGTACAGGTCGATCTGGCAGTCGGCCAGTCCGCGCATGCCCGTGCACACGGTCGGCGTCTGCGCGGACCACATGCCGGTGTCGGAGACGATCGCGGCGTCGCAGGCGAGCCGGTCGGCCTTTGCCCGTGCCAGGTCGGGGAAGTGCGGTGAGCCGGACTCTTCCTCGCCCTCGATCAGCAGCTTGAGGTTGACGGCGGGGGCCGTACGGCCTGTGGCTGCGAGGTGCGCCCGTACGCCCAGGGTGTGGAGGAAGACCTGGCCCTTGTCGTCGGCGGCACCGCGTGCGTACAGGCGGCCGTCGCGTTCCTCGGGGACGAAAGGCTCCGAGTGCCAGCCGTCTGTGAGGGCCGCGGGCTGGACGTCGTGATGCCCGTAGACGAGGACGGTCGGCGCATCCGGTTCGCCGGACGGCCACTCCGCGAAGACGGCGGGTGCGCCCGGCGTCTCCCAGATCTCGGCGACCGGGAATCCCTCCGCGGTGAGCTTGCCGGCCAGCCACGCCGCGCTGCGCCTCAAGTCGTCGCCGTGAGCCGGATCGGCCGACACCGACGGAATGCGCAGCCAATCCACGAGGTCGTCGAGGAAGGCGGTGCGACTCTCATCGATGCAGGCCCGGACGGCGTCGTCCGGTGCTGCCGGGCTGCTGCTCATGCCGGGAAGCCTATCCGGCATTCGGGGGACCATCCGCATCGCGATCCCACGCACTATCCGGCTCGCCGTGCGGCTCGTCCGGCTCCACCTTTCCGTCTCTCCAACCGCCCGTCTGCCGCCGCTCAGGCCCTGTGCGCGGTGTCTCCGGCCCGGCCGGTGTCTCCCCCGCCGCTGTCGTCGAGGTGCTCGTTGCTCTCACCGAGCAGCAACCGTTCGAGGCCCGTACGGTCCAGGAGCGCGGCCGGGCGGACCAGTTCGCCGCCACGTACGTAGAGGAATCCGGCATCGACCGATGTGAGCGGCACGTCCTGCTTCTCGGCCCAGGCGAGGCGGTAGACGGAGAGCTGAAGCGGATCGGCTGTGCGGCCACGGCTGGTCTTCCAGTCGACGATCTCGTACGTCGCCGTACCGTCCGGGGCGACATCGCGGTACACCGCGTCGATACGGCCGCGGATGATCCGGCCAGCGAGTTCGAGCTGGAACGGCTCCTCCACCCGGTACGGAGAGCGCTGAGCGTACGGCGAACGCCTGAAGGCCTCCTTCAGAGCCGCCAGGTCCCGCTCGTCGACGATCTCCGGCGCGTCCACGCCGTCGCTCTCCGCTCCCGGCAACTCGTCGGGACCGAGCATCGGAAGCGTCAATTCCTCGAACCGGGACTCCACCCACGCGTGGAAGCGCGCACCGCGGCGGGCCGCAGCCGGCTCGGGCGGGCGGGGCATGGGCCGGGCAAGCTCCCGGGCGAAGCCCTCCGGATCCGAGGCCATCCGCATCAACTGGGACGCGGTGAGGGACGCGGGCAGCGGAACGTCCCGCTCGGTGACACGGGAACGCCGCAGCTCCCCTGCGAGTGCGTCCAGGTCACGGTCCCAGGAGGCGGTCAGGCGCGTCTCTTCAGGGGTGAGCTGGGCGCCGGCGTCCTGCTCGGGACGTACGCGCTCGGGACGTACGCGATCCGGCGCATCCCCAGCAGCCCCCGTGGCCCCGGAGTCCACCGCTCCGGCCTCCACCGCGCTCCCCGCATCCCCCGCACTCCCCGCCAGGTGGCCCAGGTGCGCCAGCACCGCGTCCGCCGCCGCGCGCCGGTGCGCCAGGGCATCCGCGTTCAGCGGCATCGGCCAGGCACGCTCCTCGGCCGCGGCTGCGAGCAACGGGTTCTCCGCGTCCTCTGCCGGAACGTCCGCCCAGTGCTCGACCTCGCCGTGGGCCGGGTCTGCCTCGCAGTGCTCGCGAAGGGCCTTCAGAAAGGCGGACGGCCCGCGGCTCCTCTTCTGGCTCGGGCCCCACCAATGTCCGGAGCCGAGCAGCAGTGAGCGGGGCCGGGTGAAGGTGACGTAGCCGAGCCGGAGCTCTTCAGTGGCCTGATGGTCACGCATCGCCGTGTCGTAATTCCTGACGCCCTTCGCGCTCCACTCCTCCACCTCGGGCAGTGTGGCCGCGTCCCCCCGCAGCGCATGTGGCAGGACCCGGTGCCTGCTCAGCCAGGACTCCCGCGGCTGCTCACTGGGAAACTGCTTCGCGACGAGCCCCGGCACAGCGACCACGTCCCACTCCAGCCCCTTCGCCTTGTGCGCCGTGAGCACCTTCACCGTGTTCTCCCCGCCGGGCAGTGAGCTGTCGAGCCCCTTCTCGTACTGCACGGCAGTGCGCAGGAAGCCGAGGAACGCCAGCAGTGTCGCCTCGCCGTCGACGGCGGCGAAGCTCGCGGCGATGTCGAGGAAGTTGCTCAGCGTCTCGCGGCGGCGCGCAGCCAATGCGTGCGGGGATGCGGACAGTTCGACCTCCAGCCCGGTCGCTGTCAGCACCCTGTGCAGTACGTCCATCAGCGGGTCGGCCAGTGAGCGCCGCAGGTCGCGTATCTCGGCTGCCAGCCTGGCGAAGCGCACGCGCGCCGCCGCGGAGAAGGGCAGCCCGTCTTCGTGCCCGTCCGACTCCAGGAACGTCTCCAGGGCGTCGGCGAGTGAGATGACCTCCGCCGGATCGGTGCCTTCCACCGCAGCGGCCAGCCTGCCGTCCGCGTCGTCGCCGTGGTCGCGTGCGTGCTGTACGAGCAGCCGCGCGCGCCGTCCCAGCAGTGCGAGGTCTCGGGGGCCGATCCGCCAGCGCGGCCCGGTCAGCAGGCGTACGAGGGAGGCGTTGGCCGTGGGGTCCTGAAGAACCTCGCAGGTGGCGACGAGGTCGGCGACCTCCGGAAGGTGCAGCAGACCGGAGAGGCCGACCACTTCGACCGGGATCTCGCGGGCCACCAGCGCGCCCTGGATCTCGGCGAAGTCGCCCGCGCCGCGGCACAGTACGGCGATCTCGCCGGGCGGTGTGCCCGTACGGACGAGGTGAGCGAGGGAGTCGGCCAGCCAGTCCAGCTCCTCGGTGTGCGTGGACAGCAGGGCGCACCGCACCGTTCCGTCGCCCTCCGCGCCCGGAGCCGCCCGGAGTGCCTCGACGCCCTCGTGACGCTCGCGCAGCGGAGCGGCGAGGGAGTTGGCGAGGCTGAGGAGCCGGCCGCCGCTGCGGCGGTTCTCACTGAGCGAGAAACGGCGGGCCGGCTTGCCGTCCGCGTACGGGAAGTGGCGGGGGAAGTCGTCCAGGTTGGCCACTGAGGCGCCGCGCCAGCCGTAGATGGCCTGGCAGGGGTCGCCCACAGCGGTGACCGCGTGCCCTGCGCCGTCCCCGCGTGGACGCCCGCCGGTGCCGCCTCCGGCGCCGAACAGCCCTGCGAGCAGGACGCGTTGAGCCACGGAAGTGTCCTGGTACTCGTCGAGGAGCACGACGGAGAACTGCTCGCGCAGGATCCTGCCGACGTCCGGAACGTCGCGCGCGAGCCTGGCCGCCAGCGCGATCTGGTCGCCGAAGTCCAGCAGATCACGTTCACGCTTGCGCGCGCGGTACTTCTCGACGAGACCGAGCAGTTCGTCACGGCCGAGCGCAGCTTCGGGGACCTTGCGCAGGGCGGCATTGCTGAGGGGCGCGTTCTGCAGCTCCGCGCGCAGCCCGGTGTCGTACGTGCGGAGCCTGTCCGGGACGACCAGATGCTCCGAGAGTTCTCCGTCCAGTGCGAGGAGGTCCTCGACGAGCGCGGTGACGGTCTTGGTGAGGGCTTCGAAGGGGCCGGGGTCCGACCGCAGCACGCTCGCCGCCAGCTGGAAGCGGGTGGCGTCCGCGAGCAGCCTGGCTCCCGGCTCGATGCCCAGGCGCAGCCCGTGGTCGCTGAGGATGCGTCCCGCGAAGGCGTGGTAGGTGGAGATCTGCGGTTCGCCCGGGGCGTGTTCGGGATCCTCGGGGTCCGGGTCGGTGACCCCTGCCCGTACCAGCGCTCTGCGGACACGCTCCGTCAGTTCGCCCGCCGCCTTGTTGGTGAAGGTCAGTCCGAGCACCTGCTCGGGAAGGACCTGCCCGGTGCCGACCAGCCAGACCACGCGGGCTGCCATGACGGTCGTCTTGCCCGAACCCGCACCCGCCACGATCACCTGGGGAGCGAGAGGCGCCGTGATACAGGCGATCTGCTCCGGGGTGAAGGGGATACCGAGAAGCTCTTCGAGCTGTTCGGTATCGGTGAGTTGTGCGGGCACAGGAGAGACGCTAGCGGCCCGCACCGACAGCTGTCGCAGCGATCGCGGGCCGGCAGATGGTGAGCGAGCGGTCCTCAGACCGAACGTGGCGTCAACTGTCCGCACCGGCTGGGTAGTCGGTCGGTGACCGGGTTCGGGCAGTGCCGTCCGTCACTCGGCCGGTCACTCGATGATCTGCTGCCCTTCGGAGCGCGCGGAACAGGCGCGGCGGAACGAGCAGTGAGTGCAGTGCCGGCCGGGTGAGGGCGTGAAGCGTTCGTCCAGGACGCGGCTCGCGGCTGTGGCGAGCAGATCACCGACCCACTCCCCGCCCGGGTCCTCCCCGGCAGTTTCCGGTTCGGACAGTGCGTCCTGACGCTGCACCACCGGCAGTGACTCGCCGCCGTCACGCCGGGGTGCGCCCAGCCGCAGATGCACCAGTTCCGCCCCGCCCGGCTCGGGACGCCGCCCGTCGAAGAGGTGGTCGGCTGCTCCCTCTCGCACGGCCAACTGGTAGACCGCCAGCTGCGGATGGCGCGCGACCTCTGTGCCGCTCGGTTTCGCACGGCCGGTCTTGAAGTCGACGACGTACGCCCGGCCGAGGCCGTCGTTCTCGACCCGGTCCACGCTGCCGCGGATGCGCACCTCGTACTCGCCCGCCTCCAGCGTGACGTCGAACCCGAGTTCGGTGCCTGCCACTTGACGTCCCTCGGGCCCTTCGGATCCCCCGGCTTCCTCGGGTCCCCCGCCGCGCTGCATGACGTGCCAGCGCAGGAACCGCTCCAGCGCTGCCCGTGCGCTCTCCTTCTCCTGCCGGGACTTCCAGGGCGCCTCGAAGGCGAGTCCGTCCCACACCGTGTCCAGCCGTTCCATCAGTACGCTCAGATCGGCGGGCGTACCGCCGGAGGCGACTTCGTCGGCCAGCACGTGCAGTACGTTCCCGAATCCCTGTGCGGCGGTGGCCGGAGCGTCCGCCTTCACCTCGCGCGCCAGAAACCACTGCAGCGCACAGGTGTTGGCCAGCTGGTCCAGCGCACTTCCCGACAGCGTGACCGGCTTCTCCCGGTCCCGCAGCGGCACTTCGGACCGTGTCGGCTCGTGCAGACCCCACCAGCGGTGCGGGTGCGCCGCCTGTACGAGCGCGTAGCCCTCCTCGTCACGCATCGCGGCCAGCCGGGCCAGCCGCCGGGCGGCGGCCTCGCGCAGCGCGGACGAAGCTGCCGGATCGACAGTCGTGGCGCGCAGCTCTGCGACGAGGGCGGAGACCGACAGCGGACGCCGGGGACGGGCCGTCACCGTCTTCGGCTCGACGCCCAGCTCACCGAGGAACCGCGAAGGCTGATCGCCGTCGTCGGCCGGCGCCCGCACAGCGGTGACGACCAGTCGCTCCTCGGCGCGCGTCGCCGCCACGTAGAACAGCCTGCGTTCCTCTGTCAGCAGCGCACCGGGCGACAGCGGCTCGGCGAGCCCGTCGCGGCCGATGCGGTCGGCCTCCAGCAGCGAGCCGCGGCGCCGCAGGTCGGGCCAGAGCCCTTCCTGCACACCGGCGACGACGACGAGGCGCCACTGGAGACCTTTCGAGCGGTGCGCGGTCATCAGCCGTACGGCATCGGGACGTACGGCACGCCCGGTGAGGGTGTCCGCGGCGATGTCCTGGGCGTCGACCTCCTCCAGGAAGTTGAGCGCGCCCCGGCCGCCGCTGCGTTCCTCCGCACGGGCCGCGGCGGCGAACAGCGCGCACACGGCGTCCAGATCACGGTCGGCGTTGCGTCCCGCGGGGCCGTTGCGCAGCGCGGCGCGTTCCAGGCGCTGAGGCCAGGGCGTGCCGTCCCACAGCTGCCACAGGGCCTCTTCGGCGGTGCCGCCGCCCGCGAGGAGTTCCCGCGCCTTGCGCAGCAGCAGTCCGAGACGCTGGGCGCCCCGGGCGTACGCGGGGTCGTGCGCCACGAGGCGTTCGGGCTCGGCGAGCGCTTCGGCGAGCAGTACGTCGGAGGGGCGCGGGACGCTCTCACCGGCCGCCCGCTCCTCCTCACGCAGGGCCCGTCCGAGCCGGCGGAGGTCCGCGGCGTCCATGCCGCCGAGCGGGGAGGTGAGCAGGGTCAGCGCGGTCTCGGTGTCCAGCCAGGCGGCTGCCGCGCGGGAGGGAGCAGCCTCCGCCGTCGCTTCTGTGCCGCCGTCGGGCTGTGCAGGAGCAGCCGGGGTCTGTTCAGGGGCCGGGGCCGGGGGGTGCGCCGGGGCCGGGGGGTCCTCGGGGGCCGAGGCCGCGACTGCCGCGCGTGCCACCGCCCGCAGCGCCGTGAGCAACGGCGCCACAGCGGGCTCATGACGCAGCGGCACATCGTTGCCGTCCACGTCGAGCGGGACTCCGGCGGAGGTCAGTGCCCGGCGGACGGCCGGTATCGTACGCCCGCCCGCACGGACCAGAACGGCCATCTCGCCCCAGGGGATGCCGTCTTCGAGGTGGGCGCGGCGCAACAGGTCGGCGATGTTGTCGAGTTCGGCGCCGGCCGTCGGAAAGGTGAAGGTCTCCACCTGCCCGCCGGGCCGCTGCGCGACCAGGCCGCGGTGCGCGCGTACGGCCTCTGCCGGGAGGCGTGTGAGCGGGATGCGGCGGGTGATCTCGCGGGTGGCCTCCATCAGCCGGCCCCCTGAGCGGCGGCCGGCGCGCAGCACCTGGACGGGGGCGGACGCGCCCGAGCGCTGCCGGAACAGTTGGGGGAAGTCGAGGATGCCGTTCACATCCGCGCCGCGGAAGGTGTAGATGGACTGGTCCGGGTCACCGAAGGCGACGAGGAAGCGACCACCGCCCGCCAGCGCCTGGAGCAGCCGCACCTGAGACGGGTCGGTGTCCTGGTATTCGTCCACGTAGACGGCGTCGTACCGCTCCCGCAGACCTGCTGCGACCTCTTCGCGCTCGGCCAACAGCACGGCCCGGTGCACCAGTTCCGCATAGTCGAGCACGCCTTGCGCGTCGAGCACGTCCAGATACTCCGCGAGGAAGCCTGCTCCCGCTCCCCAGTCGGGCCGGCCGGTGCGCCGCGCGAACGCGCCGAGGGCGTCCGGGCCCAGGCCCAGCTCCCTGCTCCGGGCGAGCACTGCCCGTACCTCGTCGGCGAAGCCCCGGGTGGTGAGGCAGGCACGCACTTCGTCCGGCCAGCGGATGCGGCCGCGGCCCTCGGACTCCAGGGCGAGCTGGCCCTCCAGCAGTTCACGGATGTAGAGATCCTGCTCGGGTCCGGACAGCAGTCGCAGCGGCTCGGCGAACAGGTCGGCGTCCTGGTGGGCCCGTACGAGCGCGTAGCAGTACGAGTGGAAGGTCGTCGCCTGAGGCGCGGCTGCCCGCTCCGTGCCGCCGGCCAGGCGCGCTGCCATCCGGTCACGCAGTTCCACCGCGGCCTTGCGGCTGAAGGTGAGCACGAGGATGCGCTCAGGATCGCCACCCGCCCGTACCCTCTCCGCAACGGCTTCAGCCAGTGTCGTGGTCTTGCCCGTGCCCGGACCTGCCAGCACCAGCAGCGGGCCGCCGGAATGGTCAACCACTTGACGTTGCTGTGCGTCCAAGGCAGGAGGGTGCGTGGGCCCGGGCGGCGTACGCACCAGCCGGTACGTGCCCGGACCGGGACGGGGGCCAGACCCAGGACCAGGGTCACCCGGGGGTGGCCGCTGCGCGTCGGACGAGTTGGAGGAGCTCACGTGGATCGCCTTGGGGAGGGTCTGTGCTGAGTGGTGCAGACGCTACGCCAGCGGGCACACGAGCCGCAGCGCGATACTCGTGTACTCCGTACGGGTGGCTCGGTACGAGCGGCGGGCGGACATGGCGGAAGGTGATAACTGTGAGCTGCCGCAGTACGTGGTCAGTCCCCGCCGTCCCACCTGGCCCTGCGCATGTCGATTCGCGGTATGTGCCCCTCAGTCGCGCGCCCGGCCTCACGCAGGGGTGTGCCCTCCGCGCGGTACTGCTCCACGGCACGCAGCTCGTGACCGGCCAGCAGGACGCCGTCCGCCCGTACGACACGCCACCACGGCACGGCCGCTCCGTACAGCGCCATGACGCGGCCCACTTGACGCGGCCCGCCTTCCTCCAGCCACTCGGCGACATCGCCGTAGGTCAGCACACGGCCGGGCGGGATGCGCTCGGCGGCGTCAAGGACCCGTTCCGCATAGTCGGGAAGCTCGGGCGGCTCGGGCAGTTCCGAAGGATCCCGCAGGTCGTGCTGCGGGGACGAGGGGCCGGGTGGTTCACTCCCATGCATGTGGGCCATGGTGCCGTACGCCACCGACAACGGCCCGGCCGCTGTCAGTCCCGGCCGCCGTCCGGCACGCGTCCCCCGAAGGCACCCCTGGGCAGCCCGTCCGACGTTCCGCCGTGCCACCATCATGCGGGCGGTGACGAGTGATACGGGATCAAGACGGAACGGCAGCCGGTCGGCGGCAAGGTGAGCGCTCCCCTCAGGAGGAGGGCGGCACCGCCGGCGATGCTGCCCGGGAGGGCGCGGACGGGACCGATTCCCGCACCCGGACTTCGTCCGGATCGTCATCCGGGTCGGCGTCGTCGCCCTCCCGCCGCCGCAAGAGGCGGAAGACCTCGTCAGGGGACGAGGGCCGCGCCGAGTCCTCCGAGCCGACGGAGCCCGCAGCGGCGGACAAGCCCGACGGTTCCGGTGGCTCCGGTGCTTCCGGTGACTCCGGTGCTTCCGGTGGCTCCGGTGGCTCCGGTGACTCCGGTGACTCCGGTGGCTCCGGTGGCTCCAGTGACGGGGCCGACGAGCAGGTGGTGTCGGAGCGGGTCGAGAGCGACGAGCCGCTGCTGCCTGCCCGCGTACACCGCCCGTCCGATCTGCTGCGGCTGGGCCTCGGCCTGCTGGCCATCACCGTCGTACTGATCATCGCCAACTTCGCCCACGGCACCACAGCGGGCCTCGAACAGGACATCGACAAGGGCACTCAGCAGGCACCGCCGCTGCTGATCAGCCTGACCGGGCTGACCTCCAGCATCGCCATCCTGCTCGTACCCGTCGCCTTCGCCATCGAGCGTCTGATCAAACGGGACGGCCTGCGGATCGCCGACGGCGTACTCGCCGCCGTCCTCGCGCACGGCGCCTCGCTCGCCATCGACCTGTGGGTCGCACAGGCCGCGCCCGATTCCGTACGGGACGCACTCACCAAGCAGATCACCAACACCGACCTCACCACCCCGGTGCACAGTTATCTGGCCCCGGTCATCGCCTACATGACCGCCGTGGGAATGGCCCGGCGGCCTCGCTGGCGGGTGCTGCTGTGGGCGGTGCTGCTGCTCAACGCCTTCGCCGTCCTCTTCCCCGGCTACTCGACCCCGTTCTCCATCATCGTCACGGTGCTGATCGGCTGGTCGGTCGCCTACGGCACTCTGTACGCCGTCGGCACACCCAACGTCCGGCCCACCGGCCAGACGCTGCTCGCCGGTCTGCGCCGCGTCGGCTTCAACCCGGTGAGCGCCCTGCGCGTGGAGGACCCGGAGAGTCTCGAGGGGGCCGAGACGGGCGACCACGGCCGCCGCTACCGCGTCACACTCGAGCACGGCCCGCCCATCGACGTGACCGTCGTCGACCGCGAACAGCAGGCGCACGGCTTCTTCTACCGGGTGTGGCGGCGCCTGACACTGCGCGGCATCATCCAGAACCGCAGCCTCCAGTCCCTGCGCCAGGCCCTCGAGCAGGAGGCACTGCTCGCGTACGCCGCCATCGCTGCCGGAGCCAACGCACCGCGGCTGATCGCCACCTCGGAACTCGGCCCGGACGCGGTCATGCTCGTCTACGAGCACATCGACGCCCGCACTCTCGACTCGCTCCCGGACGACGAGATCACGGACACGCTGATGCGGGCCGCCTGGCACCAGGCCGAAGCACTGCAGTCGCGGCGCATCACCCATCGCAGGCTGGTGGGCGACGCGTTGCTCGTGGACAGTTCAGGCACCGTCTATCTGACAGATCTGCGGGGCGGTGAGATCGCCGCAGGCGACGTCGTACTGCGTATGGACATCGCCCAGTTGATGACCACGTTCGGACTGCGCGTCGGTGCAGAGAGGGCGGTCGCCGCAGCGGTGGACGTGATGGGTCCTGACGCCGTCGCCGACAGTCTGCCGCTGCTGCAGCCCATCGCACTCAGCCGAAGCACACGCCACACCCTGCGAAGGCTCGCCAAGGAGCGGTCGGAACGCGAGCGCGAAGCCGCCATTCACGCCTCCCGCGCCGGCAAGGAGGCCAAGGAGCACGTCCATGACTCTGCGGCTGCCGAGGCGGAACACAAGCAGGACCGCAAGTCGCTGCGCGCGGAGAAGCACGCGCATAAGAGAGCCGTGGACGAGGCGCTGGAGGAGGCGCGGGAGGAGGACCTGCTCGCGCAGATCCGCCAGCAGGTGCTGCTGGTCAGACCGCAGGCGCCCATAGAGCCGGCCCGGCTGGAGCGGGTCAGGCCCCGCACCCTGGTCACCTTCATCGCGGGCGCTCTGGCCGCGTATTTCCTGCTTTCGCAGCTCACGCAGGTCCAGTTCGGCCAGGTCGTCGGAGAGGCGAACTGGGCCTGGGTCGGCGGGGCCGCGCTGTTCTCGGCGTGCACCTACTTCGCGGCGGCGATGGCCCTGCTGGGCTTCGTGCCGGAGAAGGTGCCGTTCCTGCGTACCGTCGTCGCCCAAGTCGCGGGCTCCTTCGTGAAACTGGTCGCCCCGGCGGCCGTGGGCGGCGTCGCGCTCAACGCCCGTTTCCTGCAGCGCGCCGGGGTACGGCCCGGGCACGCGGTGGCGAGTGTCGGAGCCTCCCAACTGTTCGGACTGGGCAGCCACATCACGCTGCTGCTCTTCTTCGGCTACCTCACCGGCACAGAACACACGCCGACGCTGTCACCGTCGAGGACGGTCATCGCGGGACTGCTGACGGCCGCGGTGCTGGTGCTGATCGTGACCGCGATCCCGGCGCTGCGCAGGTTCGTCTCCACGCGGCTGCGTTCCCTCTTCGCGGGAGTCGTCCCGCGGATGCTGGACGTGGTGCAGCGGCCGCGGAAGCTGGTGACGGGCATCGGCGGGATGCTCCTGATGACGCTGCTCTTCGTCATGTGTCTCGACGCCTGTGTACGGGCGTTCGGGTACGACGCGAGCTACGCGAGCATCGCGGTGGTCTTCCTCGCGGGCAACGCCCTGGGCTCGGCCGCGCCGACGCCGGGCGGTCTCGGTGCGGTGGAGGCGGCGCTGATCGCGGGTCTGATCACTTTCGGGGTGCCGAAGGAGATCGCGACACCGGCCGTACTGCTCTTCCGGCTGCTGACGCTGTGGCTGCCTGTGGGGCCGGGCTGGTTGTCGTTCACACAGCTGACGCGTAAGGGCGCGCTCTGAGGGAGGGCCGCCGGGATGACGGCAGAGCCGCCCCCGTGGGACGGAGGGGTTGTTCTCGAATGTTCCGTCGCCGTACCAGAGGACGGCATCGATCTTCTGCTGCGGCTTCGTCGCCTCGGCGCCGGTCCCGAGACCGTACGGAATATCCGATTCCGTACGGTCGGTGCATGAACCGAGGTGCTTGAACTGAGAGGGCCTCGTGCCGGCATCACGTGCGCGTCCGCACAAGCAGAACGGGGGGCTGCGACCCGTGGTCGCAGCCCCCCGTCACAGGTGGTCGGCAGAGGTGGTCAGTAGACCGGCTTGTCCGGTTCGATCTGGTTGACCCAGCCGATGACGCCGCCGCCGACGTGCACGGCGTCCCCGAAGCCGGCGTCCTTCAGCACGGCGAGCACTTCCGCGGACCGGACACCCGTCTTGCAATGCAAGACGATCTTCTTGTCCTGCGGGAGGTCCTGCAGCGCGTTCCCCATCAGGAAGTTGTCCTTCGGGATGAGCTTCGCACCCGGGATCGTGACGATCTCGTACTCGTTCGGCTCGCGCACGTCGATGACCTCGATGCGCTCACCGTCGTCCATCCACTCCTTGAGCTGCTTGGGCGTGATGGTCGATCCGGCCGCGGCCTCCTGCGCCTCTTCGGAGACGACACCGCAGAACGCCTCGTAGTCGATGAGCTCGGTCACGGTCGCGTTCTCACCGCAGACGGCGCAGTCGGGGTCCTTGCGGACCTTCACCTGGCGGTAGCTCATCTCCAGTGCGTCGTAGATCATCAGGCGGCCCAGCAGCGGGTCGCCGATGCCTGCGAGCAACTTGACGGCCTCGGTCGCCTGGATCGATCCGACCGAGGCGCACAGCACGCCCAGTACGCCGCCCTCAGCGCAGCTCGGCACCATGCCGGGCGGCGGGGGCTCCGGGTACAGGCAGCGGTAGCAGGGTCCGTGTTCGCTCCAGAAGACCGAAGCTTGGCCGTCGAAGCGGTAGATGGAGCCCCAGACGTACGGCTTGTTCAGCAGCACGCAGGCGTCGTTGACCAGATAGCGGGTGGCGAAGTTGTCGGTGCCGTCCAGGATCAGGTCGTAGTCGGCGAAGATCTCCATCACATTCGAGGACTCGAGGCGCTCCTGGTGGAGGTTGACCTTCGTGTGGGGGTTGATCCCCAGCACCGTGTCCTTGGCGGACTCGGCCTTGGAACGGCCGATGTCCGACTGGCTGTGGATGATCTGGCGCTGCAGGTTCGATTCGTCGACCTCGTCGAACTCCACGATGCCGATGGTGCCGACGCCCGCGGCAGCCAGGTACATCAGAGCTGGCGACCCGAGACCGCCCGCGCCCACACAGAGCACCTTGGCGTTCTTCAGCCGCTTCTGACCGTCCATCCCGACGTCCGGGATGATCAGATGGCGCGAGTACCTGCGGACCTCGTCAACGGTGAGCTCGGCAGCCGGCTCGACCAGGGGTGGCAGCGACACGGGGACTCCGTTGGTCGGTGGAACGTACGGTTGTTCTCCCGTAACACTGCCACGCCCTATCTCATTCCGAGACACCCGGTCCGAGGCGCGAGACGATCTCGTCCCAGTAACCGGGCACCGTCTCCCACGGGTTTCCACCGCCTCTGCGAGTCCTGTCCGTGAAGTAGACGGTGCCGGCGCCCTGCCAGCGTGCGATGCGCAGTGCCTCGTCGATGTGCGTACGCGGAACGCTGTGCACCAGGTGGCAGAAGCGCTCCGGCGGGTGGTCCGCGGTCCACTCGGCCGCCTGGGACCAGCGGTAGTCGGTCCAGCCGCCGGAGAAGGTCACCAACTGGTCGGCCAGCTCCGCGTATCCAGGATGCGGGTGGGTCCCGTGCCCGAAGACGAGGGCGGCGGGCGGACGGGCGGGCACGGCTCCGGCTGCCGGCGGAAGCTCGTGCCCGTCACCGCCCTGCAGTCCGGGGTGCTCGTCCAGCGCGTGGACGGCGAGCGCGTGCCGCTCGCGGTACCGGCGCTGCTGCGCGCACAGCGCCCGGAGCGTGGTCGCCGTCCGCCCGGTCTCGGCCAGCTGCGCATACCCGGCCGGACAGTTCGCGAGGTAGAACCCGTCCACGCGGTACCAGTCCAGGTAGCGGTGTGCGTCGGAGACCAGCTCGCCGAAGGACCGTGCGCCGTCCCGCATGTCGAGATGGCCCAGTACGCTCACTCCCGCCTCGTGCAGCCTGTCCGCCGACGCCAGGCAGTACGGGTCAGGGCGGACCCCGGGTCCTCCGGCCACATCGAGGACCGCCCAGTGCAGCGGCAGACCGGGAAGCGACAGTGCGGCCCATTCCTGGGGTGCGAGCATCGGGTGCGCCCAGCCGGGCACTCCGAAGCCCATCCCTCCCTCTGTCCCGACCGGTGCGCGCAGCGTTCCGCCAGGGCTCATCAGATGCGGCATGCCGCCTCCATCCAGATGTCGGCCAGCGACTCCTCCAGCCCGATACGGGGCCGCCATCCGAGCCGGTCACGGGCTGTCCGTACGTCCGCCTGCTGCCAGCTGCCGCATCCGTCCGGATAGTGGTACGCGGTCGAGGAAGGCGCTGCCGGAGGACCGGCGGGCGACGGCATCGACGCCGTTGCGACGGTGGCGACAGCGGAGCCCGGTGCGGCGGCGGGGCCGACCGCGCCCGTCGGCCCCGGGGAACCCGCCGAGTTCGCCGAGGCTGCCGAGCCCGCCGTATTCACAGGGCCCGACGCCCCGCTCCCCTGCATGACTTGCGGCTCCAGTTCGTGCAGCGAGCCTCCGTACCCTGCGACCCGGGCGAGCACGGCGGCAGCGTCGCGCAGCCGGACCGCCCTGCCCGTACCGATGTTGATGACGCCCTGAGCCGCCGAGAGCGAAGCGGCATGCACGGCCCGCGCGATGTCACGCACGTCCACGAAGTCGCGCTGTACGGACAGGCCCGCCAGCTTCAGCTCGCTGTCGCCCAGTTGCATCGCCCGTCGCATGCCCTCCGCCAGCCGCCCCAGCGGCGAACCGGCGGGTGTGCTGGGCCCGGCCGGGGAGAAGACGCGCAGCACCACGGCGTCCAGCCCGGAAGCGAGCACCAGCTCGGTCGCGGCCAGTTTGCTCACGCCGTACGGCCCGCCGGGACGCGGCGTCGCGGCCTCACCGGTGGACGAACCCGCCTGGGACGGCCCGTACTCCGCCGCGCAGCCGATGTGCACAAGGCGTGCATCGCAGCTGCTGCGCCGCAGTGACTCGCAGACGGTGGCTGTGGAGACGGTGTTGTGCCGGGTCAGTTCGCGCGCACCTCCGCGGGTGGCGCCCGCACAGTTGATGACGACGCCCGGGTGCACCGCGTCCAGGAAGCGGGTCAACGCCCCCGGACTGCCGGTGGACAGGTCGAAGCGCACGTCGGCGTCGTCGTTCCGGCCGAGGGCGGTGAGCTGCACAGCGGGATCCGCCAGCAGCCGGTCGGCGACGAAGCGCCCGAGGTATCCGCCCGCACCGAGCAGAAGCACTCTCATTGCCTGCCCTCCAAATCCTCATCAGTGCGGTGTGACGGCTGTGCCGTGGTCATCCGGCCTTTCTCCTTGTCGTGTTGTGGGTGGCGTACGTGGCCCTCAGCGGACGTCGTACGGAGTGGTGGGCGGGGAGACGGCGCTGTCAGGGCGCCGTTCGGAAAGGGGTCTCGCTGTTCTCACGGCGCTCGCCGTTCACGTGGCTCTCGCCGTTCACGCAGCGCTCGCAGCTCTCGCCGTTCACGCAGTGCGCGCAGTCCGGGTCCGTCCGGTGCTCGCGCTCCCCGCGGTGGTGTGCGAAAGCTCCGCTGAGTACGCGGTACGCGCAGGCCAGCAGCCCCAGCGCCGCACAACCGCAGACCACGACGGTGACGAGACCCGGTCCGCCGGCGGCGGCGCCGCTTCCTGCTGCGGGGCCGGTCCCCACGACGAACCCGACGGCCTCCAGGCCGCATGCGATGCCCAGCCCGGTCGATGCCGCCCGGCGGAATCCGTGCGCAGTCAGCAGCAGGGCGATGAAGAGCAGCAGGCCCAGCGCGGTGGTGGCGCCCAGCGCATCGACGGCGAAGAGGCCGTGCCCGCCGCTCTGCCGGGCGACAAGCCGGGCGACCTGCCCGACGACGACCTGAACTCCCAGCAAGGCCACGCCGAAGAGCACGACGGTCGCCGTCAGCAGTGGCCACATCCCTGCCGCGAATTCGTCCAGGCTGCGGCTGCCGCCCAGTTTCCGCCGCGCCCGTACGGTGAACCAGCGGGCGCACCACACGGCAGGCGCGAGAGCGCAGGCGAGTCCGAGCGGCACGGTGATGCCGTCTCCGGCTGTCCCCGCCGGCCCGATCTGCCCTGCTCCGACGCCACTGTGCCCGCCCGGCAACCGGTCGCCGAAGATCAGGTAACCGGTCAGCCAGCAAGCCGTCAGCGTCGTCAGCAGGTTCGGTTTCGCCCGTACGACGCGCCACAGCGCAAGCCGAACGGACGCGCCCACCGCGACCGCGGCGACGACCACGAAGGCGGCCTCCGCCAGCGCTCCCGCCTGCCGCACATGCCCCGACGCGGAGACGGCGAGGACGCCCGCGGTCAGCAGTGCGGGGAGCAGCGCGATCAGCAGCGCCGTGAGTGCCTTCGCCGCAGCACGCGGAACCCGGTCGCGTCCGCAGTGCGTCGCACGGCCGTGCTCTGTTCCGGATGCACGGTGCTCCGCCACTGCGGGGCGGTCTCCGTCAACGCGCGGCACGCGTGCGAACAGTTCCTCGGCGAGAGAGAAGACGTCACGGTGCCGGAAGCGTGCCGCCGTACGGTCGGTGACACCGTGCGCCTCCAGAGCGGCGGCGATCTCCAGCGGGTCCACGGCCCGTTCACACAGTCCACGGTGCCGGTGCATCAACTCTCTTACCGGGTCGGCCGGACCGAGGCCCGCCCGTGCTTTCCGATTCGTGTCCCGAGAGGTCCTGGTACGGCTGCCGCTGCGCGTGTCTGTGAGCGAGCGCGTACCCGTCAGCGAGCGCGTGCCTGTGAGCGAACCGTCCGCCATCCCCTCACCCAGCGGCTCCACTTCACCGTCCCGGCACGCCCCCTCCCCGTCCAGGTCGTCGGCAGACACACCGTCAGGGGCGAGCAGTGCCCAGGAACGCACGTCCCAGGCTTCGGCACTCACCGGGGAGCCGGGTTCGTACGGGACGGCAGCCGGGGTGGTGGACGCCGCAGTTCCGGGTGTGGCTCTGTCAACGCTCATCTGCTGTCCCCCTTCCGGGATTCGTTCCGCACGCTCTGCTGCACTTGCTGGTGCTGCCCCTGCCTCTGCCGCCGTCCGACCGGTGCACTGTCGGGCAGGTCCGGCCGGGCCCAGCTCGGGACGGATACACGTGAACGCCGGGAGCTCGCACCGGAGTCGGCGCCCGCATCCCCGCCCTGCCCTGCCCGGTCCGCCGCAGCGGACGTCGCTGAGAGAGCCGGTGCTATGACCGACGGGACGACTGCACCTACACCGGGAAGCACCTGCACCGGCGAGCGCATCCCGCCAGGACGGCGTCCGCCCGAGACGGAGGCTGCCGCAGCGGCCGAGCCGTTGGCGCCGTCCGCCCAGCGCCCCGGAACATGAGATTCAGCGGGCCGGCCGAAGGGCCGCGGGCCCTCGCTCTCGCCCCCGGCGTCACAAGCTGCTGCCGTTTCGTCCCTGCGGACCGGCCAGCGCGACATCAGCTCCAGATAGATGCCGCGGAACGCTGCGACGTTCTGTTCGACGGTGAAGAGTTCGAGAGCCCGCGCACGAGCCGCCGCGCCAAGCCGTTCGCGCCGCGCCGGATCCCGCAGCAGGGCGGCACAACTGTCCGCCAGGGCACGGGGATTGCGCGACGGTACGACGAGCCCCGTGCCGCCGATCACCTCGCACACGGCCCCCACGTCTGTCGAGACCGTTGCGCGCCCGCAGAACATCGCCTCGACCAGCGACAGGGGGAAGCCCTCGACCAGGCTGGAGAGGACCACCACACAGCCCGCGCCGTAGGCGTCCGCCGACGTCGGCACAGCCGGGCTGCCCAACTCCTCGAAGGAGACGGGGTTCTCGCCGACGGCTACGGCGTCGTCGGCCTCGTCGGGGAAGAGCTGCGCCGCGAGCGCTCGGCAGCTCCGCTCGTATTCGCCGGCTTCGGGTCCCCGGCCCGGTGCCGTCGCGATGATGCGCAGCCGTGCACCCGGTACGGTCCGGCGGATCTCGGCGAAGGCGTGCAGGAGCCCGATCAGGTCCTTCGCGGGTTCGATGCGTCCGGCCCAGACGATCGTCGAACCGTCCGCGTCGGGCTGTGCTCCGCTGCGCGGCCTTCTGCTGCCCGCCAGCTCGCCGATCTCCGCGAAGGGCGCGGCGTCCATGCCGGGGTAGACCGTGCGCAGCTTGTCGCGCGGGGCTCCGCAGCGCTCCTGCCAGCGACGCGCATGCGTGTTCCCCGGGGTGATCAAGTGGGCCTGTGTGTACGCCTCGCGCGCCAGCTGTCGCTGGAACGAGGCCAGCAGAGCACGTACAGGCGCACCCGCGGCGGCAGGTGCGACCGCGTCTGCGGCGCTCGCGAGGTAGTGCTCGCGCAGCCGCACGCCGTACTCGGTGATCAGCAGTGGCGTACCGAAGAATCGCTTCGCCAGAAGTCCGGGCAGTGCTGCGGGACCGCCGCCCACCACGTGGCACAGATCAGCTGCGGCCAGCCCCGGGTCGCCGCTGCCCGCGTCCCTCTCACCGTCACCACGCCGATGCCGGTACCGGTGCCCATGGCCATGCCCGTGCCCGTGAACGTCGTTCCTGCCGCCGTCGCCACACCCGTCCCCGCACCCGCACCCCTCTCCGTCCCCGTACCAGTCGAGGGAGAGCGGACGCAGTGCGCGCTCCAGCCGTTCCGCAACGGCGAGCAGGTCGCTGACCCCGGCTGAGTGCGCGGCGCGCAGAGTGCCGGGGGCGCGGCAGGCGGACTGCAGTACGCGCACTGCGAGTTCGGAACGGAGCGCGGCCGCCAGCCCGCCCCGCTCACGGGCGAGTTCGGCCAGCCCGTAGAGCCCTGCGGCGAAACGGTCCGCCAACTGCCCGCCGGGAGCAGCGTCACCACGAACTCCCTCCTGCCCTTCGGCACCCGCACTGCAGACGGCCGCGGCCAGCTCGCCGAAGCACTCGGCGAATCGCCGCCGCTCACGCCGCCCGTACGTCCGTTCCACGCCCCCCGCGCGGGAGGCAACGGCGTGTGCAGCCGAGCGTGCGCTGCCGGGACGCCCCGATGCGCCGTCCCACAGTGGCGCCGTACGCACCCGCTCGACGTTGTCGGGGAGTTCGCGCCATTCGGCGCTCTCCTGCCGGGCGCTGCGGCTCAGCGCGTACACCTCGAAATCATGGCCGCCCAGCCCGCGCACCAGCCGGTCGCACCACGGTGCAGCCTCACCACGCGCATAGGGATAACCACCCTCAGTAAGCAATGCGATGCGCACGGACGCACCACCCCCGACCGATCATCCGAGTTGAGCCACCTGCGCCCGAAGGACTGAGTGGCGTGACGGAGGAAGACGCTATGCGTGCCCCTTGCGCATGATGGACGGTTGTCCGTCGCACCACCAAAAGGGGTGAATGCCCGTGACTTACCGACCAGTCGGGCGTTCCCATGCGCTAGGAGACCAAATCGGACTCGTCACGCCCGTCGAAGAAGACAGCGCGCCGAGGCACACAGAAACACGAAGAGAGAAGAAGAAGGCCCGCCCGGAGTACTACCCGCGCGGATACGGCCAGGCGTTGGGGCGGCACTTCGCCCCGTCCGACGTCACGGTCTTGGTCTGCTGCATCATCACCGGCGCCAGCGCGCCGTCCTTGGGGCAGCCCACGTGGTCGCGGCCGATCCTGTGCCCCACCTCGTGGTTGATGAGCATCTGCCGGTAGGAGTACATCCGCTGATCCCCGAAGGTCTTCGCACCCTGCGCCCACCGGTAGGCGTTGATCATGATGCGGTCGGTGGAGGCGGAGTCACAGGAGACGCGTTCCTCACTGGTGTCCAGCCCCGACTTCGCGCACCACACGTCGGTCGTGGGCGAACTCGCCAGCGTGATCACGAAGTCCGCGTCACCGCCCTCGACCCGTTCGAAGGTGCGCTCGCCGTCATGCGCCCAACTCCGCTTGTCGTTGAGCGTCTTGTGCACAGCCTGTGCGAAGAAGCCGGACTCCAGCGGGAGTCCCTTCTCGACATCCACGCGGTAGCGCATCACCTGGCCGCCGCCCGCTCCCCGCTCTTTCCCCGGCACCGCCGTGAAACGGCCCTTGCCCTTGAAGTCCGCCTTCAGGGGGAGGACTTCGGTCATCTTCTCGGCGTAGGTGGGCGCTGCTCCCTGCGGTACGCCGGGCGCGTCCCGCCCGTCCTCACCCGACCGGGAGGCCGGGCCCTTGTCGGACTGGCCACGATCGGCCTCGGATCTCCCCGCAGCCCCGCTGTCACCGAAGTGGTCCCCTCCAGCGACCTGTCCTCCGATGACGACCGCGAGCACTGTCGTGACAGCAGCCGCGACGACACCTGTGACTGCGCGGCCCTTGCCGCCCTTCTTCTTCGTCCGCGGGACCTGCCTCGGCACCGACGCACGCGGCGAAGACGAGAGACCTCTCTCCTCTTCGTCCTGCACCTGCTCCCGGCCGCGACGCTGCCACGGATCCGTCTCTGCACGGGCGGGCACCCCGAACCCGGCGGGCCGCCCGTGGTCGGACTGCCCGTAGTCGTTCCATGGCCCCGGAGTTCCGGGGCGGTGCGCATCCGGCCGACGCCCGGGATGCGGCCCGTGGCCACGCCCGGGGTGACGCGGAGCGGGAGCCCGTACGGCACCGGCGACACCGCCGAAGAGGTCGTCCTCGAAAGCCTCCAGGTATTCCTGCCTCGGACCGGAGGACTGTCCCACCCCGACCGCCGCACCGGGGGTGCCCTGGAGTACCCGCCCTGCCGCGCGTCCCGCTCCCGGACCCAGCCCGGTCCCGTCCGCACCCCATCCGCCGCCTGGTTCGCGCTGCTCGGGATGACCGCCGCGCACAGAGGGTCCGTATCCGCTTCCCTGCCATGCGGGGGCACTCGCCGCGCCGTCACGCGGGTCGGGTGGGTAAGGCGCCGCTGTCCGGTCCGCCGGGTCGCTCTGAGCCATGCCGTACGAGGGCGCGTCGTCGCCGCGCTTCTCCGCCCGGTCGGGCGGGTCGCCGGGCTTTGCGCGCCCCTTGCGGCTATGGCGTCCCACTAGTCACCTTTCGGGTGTACGGGGGTCGAGGGCGAAGCCTTGCCCACCGCGGTATGGCCCGTCAACCGAGCCGTGTCCACAAGCAGTTCACGAAAAGCGCACGCGACGATCTCCGGGTACTCCATCATTGCCACGTGTCCCGCCTCGGGCAACGCCAGCAGCCGGCTGTCCCGGAAGGCCGCACCGGCGCGTTGTGCCATCCGGAAGCTCACGAGCTGGTCACGTCCGCCGTACACCAGCAGCGTCGGTGCGAGTACGCGTTCCGCCTGCCGCCACAGCGAGTGCTGACCGCCCAGAGTGTAGGCGTCGACGATGCCGCGGGCAGAGCGCGCGAGAGCGTCCCAGAAGTAAGGCAGCCGCATCCTTCGCTCGTACTCCCTGACCGCCGCGGCGAATCCCCCCGGCGAGACGCGTGCCGGGTCGCCGTAGCACAGCGCCATCACCTCTCTGGTACGCCGCTCCGCCGACCAGTCCCTCGTCAGCCGTCCGAACAGCTCGGCGACACCGGGAACCGCGAGCAGCGCCGTGGGCAGGGCGGTGCGCTGCGGCGGCAGCTCCGGCAGGGCGGGCGAGACCAGCGACAGGGTGCGCACGAGGTCCGGGCGCAGCGCGGCCACCCGCGTGGTCACCGCACCGCCGAGCGAGTTCCCCAGGAGATGAACGGGAGCGCGTCCGCAGGCTTCCAGGTAGTGGATGACGGCACGCGTGTGCGCCGAAACCGAGTAGTTGCCGTCGTCGGGTGGCGGAGACAGACCGAAGCCCGGCAGGTCGAGCGCCTCACTGTCGACGTCACCGGACAGTTCCAGCATCAGCGCGGACCAGTTCAGCGACGAACCACCGAGCCCGTGCACGTACACCGCGGGCGGCAGTCCCTCGCGCTCCGGTGGACGCGAGCGTACGTTCAGGGTCAGGCCGGGCAGAGAGACCGAGCGGAGGATCTCGCCCTCG
Source organism: Streptomyces sp. (assembly GCA_035556995.1). Lineage (GTDB taxonomy): Bacteria > Actinomycetota > Actinomycetes > Streptomycetales > Streptomycetaceae > Streptomyces. Next base: position 6,755 of record DATMEI010000242.1, on the reverse strand, counting down.
TGGGCGGACGGAGCACCGGCGGGCGGCACCGGTTCTGCGGCGCTCGGAACTCCCGGGTGCTCGGTCGACGACATGGAGCAATGTTACGAGACGATCACACGACTCCCCATGTGTTCGCAGTCACACCACGGCCCTGGTCAGGTCGTAGCCTCGAATAAGAGGCGTCTGTCCTGGAAAGGGGAGCGAGCATGTCTGTTGACCCGATCGACCCGGACAACTTCGAAGACGGATACGAGGAGGAACCGGACGACGTGCCGGCCGGGATCGAAGCTCCGCCCGAGGACGCCGCCGAGCAACATGCCGACCTGCTCCGCCAGCGCGATGAGCCGATCACCGGCCGCGACGACATGGAGGTCGACCCCGCAGACGCTGCCGAGCAGGCGCGTGTCGTGGAACTGAACGAGGATGAGTACCGATAAAGCGCCCGTTGTGCCACCTGCCCGCTGAAATTATCGGCCCGCAGCAGTCACACCGCGGTTACCGAAAAGTACGATGGCGGGCGCAGCGCATTCCGCGCGCAGAGAGACTGATCAGGGAGGCGGCGTGTCAGCCATCGACCAAACTGAGGCGCGCCCTCGCGGCACGCGCCTGCCGCGCCGGGCCCGACGCAACCAATTGCTGGGTGCAGCCCAGGAAGTATTCGTCGCGCAGGGCTACCACGCGGCGGCCATGGACGACATCGCCGACCGGGCGGGCGTCAGCAAGCCCGTGCTCTACCAGCACTTTCCCGGCAAACTCGACCTCTATCTGGCCCTGCTGGACCAGCACTGCGACTCGCTGCTCCAGGCAGTGAGGGCCGCACTCGCCTCGACCACCGACAACAAGTACCGCGTCGCGGCGACCATGGACGCGTACTTCGCCTACGTCGAGGACGAAGGTGGTGCCTTCCGGCTCGTCTTCGAGTCCGACCTCACCAACGAGCCCGCCGTACGCGAGCGGGTGGACAGAGTCAGCCTGGACTGCGCCGAAGCGGTCAGCGAGGTCATCTCCGAGGACACCAAGCTGCCACGGGAGCAGTCGATGCTGCTCGCGGTGGGCCTGTGCGGAATGGCACAGATCACCGCACGCTTCTGGCTCGGTTCGGGACAGCCGATTCCGCGCGACGCGGCGGCCAAGCTGATCTCGTCCCTGTCCTGGCGGGGCATCGCCGGCTTCCCCATGCAGTGACGCTGTACGGGCACGTGTGGACGAAGCCTGCCGGTGTTCGCTGCGGGCGTGAGGTGTTCGCTGCGGGCGTGCGGAGGCAGACACCTGACCGGGCTCGTGTCCGGCTAATGTGTGCTCCGTACAGCGCGGCTGACCGCGTAATCAACTGACCGTTCGGAGGGACATAGCCGTGGAGGTCAAGATCGGCGTGCAGCACGCGCCCCGCGAGATCGTCTTCGAGAGCAAGCAGTCTCCCGAGGAAGTCGAGAGTGCGGTGTCGGCGGCACTGGCCGAAGGCGGCTCGAACATGCTCAACCTGGCGGACGAGCACGGTCGCAAGATCCTGGTTCCGGCGGGGCGCGTCGCCTACGTCGAGATCGGTGAACACACCAGCCGCAAGGTGGGGTTCGGCACCATCTGAGTGTCCGGACGAGGTAGACGTCCGATACGGCGGCGGCTTCCCGAATCTTTCGGGGGGCCGTCGTTTCACGTGTGTGCCACACGGGGAGTACGGGAGCGACCGGACTGCACAGTCGGCCGTAACCGGAGGAGGTCCCATGATCTGGGAGGCACTCGGCGCCACGGCCCTCGGACTCGTCATCGCCTACGCCGCGACCCGGCAGCTGCCCGAGCGACTTCCCAATCGTCCGCTGGTTCTCGTGACCGGCCCGGCTGCCGCGCTGATGGGCGGGCTCATCTCCAGGGTCGTACTGGGCAGCGGGCACACCCTCGTGACGCTGGCAGTCGCAGTGGCGGTGAGTGTGGCGATCCTCTCACTGCTGCTCGGTGAGAACGTCCGCCCGTCGCACCGCATGCCCGCGAATGTGGTGAGCCCGCCGAGGGTCTGAACAATGCCCCGTCGGCGTACGTTCAGACGCCGACGGGTACGTACGCGCAGCCCGCCCGGTGGCGCAACAGGCCAGCGGCGGCCCAACTGCCCCACAGTCCAACGCGTTTGTCCGGGGACATGTTGAAAAGGTCAAGCCCGGACCGCACCCGGCCGTCACCCGTCCGGGCGTCAGCCCACGACCTCCCCCGAGGTCTCCTTCAGGTCTTCGTCACGCCGCCAGGCCCAGCGCCGCCATCCGCTTGGTGTGCGCCTCGGTGATCCGCGAGAACATCTTGCCCACCTCCGCCAGGTCGAAGCCGTCCGCAAGCCCGCCCACCAGCATCGTCGAGAGCGCGTCCCGGTCGGCGACCACGCGCTGCGCCTGCGAGAGGGCCTCTCCCATCAGGCGCCGGGCCCACAGCGCGAGCCTCCCGCCGACCCTCGGATCGGCCTCGATGGCGGCCCGTACCTTCTCCACGGCGAAGCTCGAGTGGCCTGTGTCGTCCAGCACACCCAGCACCAGGGCCCGGGTGTCGGAGTCCAGCCGGGCGGCCACCTCGCGGTAGAAGTCCGAGGCGATGGAATCCCCCACGTATGCCTTGATCAGCCCTTCCAGCCAGTCCGAGGGCGCGGTCTGGCGGTGGAACTCGTCGAGAGGTGCCGCGAAGGGCTGCATGGCCTCGGTCGGCTCGGCCTCGATCACCGAAAGCCGCTCCCGCAGCTGAGCGAAATGCTGGAACTCGGCGGACGCCATGGATGCCAGTTCTGCCTTGTCAGCCAGGGTGGGTGCCAGCTTCGCGTCCTCCGCCAGCCGTTCGAAGGCGGCGAGCTCCCCGTAGGCCAGGGCCCCCAGCAGATCCACGACCGCCGCCCTGTACGTCGGGTCGGCGGACGCCTCTTCCCAGTTCTGGGTGGCGATACCGGTGTGCTCGGCGGGGGTCTTCTCAGGCGTCTCCATGCCCAGCACGATATCCGCCTCACCTGGCCGCCAGGCCCTCTTGGCCAGGCCTCCCCGGCCACAGGAAACTCGTACACAACAATCGCCCCGGTACACATGCGCGGATCCGGGGTACAGTGATATTGGCTCCCGCCAACTGGCGGGATGCATGTACGCAAGACTGCGGATGCCCGGTCGGAGGCCCGATCGGCTCCGAACCCGACCGCCCTCCGCGTGGCGCGTGTTCCCCACACGTCCCGTGACCATGAGGGACCGCTCGCGTGAAGAGCGCTTGAGCGAGAGCCAGTGGTCCCGCACAGTCCGGCGGGCCGGCAAGGCGCCGCCCCCGGTGACTGCGGTACGACCCTCCTCGCCGCCTCATCGCGCGTCACACAGAAGAGGCCAGCATCCTGACCACCACGACGTTCCGAGATCTCGGAATTCTTTCCGAGACAGCCGAGGCACTTGAAGCCGTCGGCATCAGCACTCCCTTCCCCATCCAGGAGATGACCCTGCCCGTCGCCCTCGCAGGCGGCGACGTCATCGGCCAGGCGAAGACCGGCACCGGCAAGACGCTGGGCTTCGGCCTCCCGCTCCTGGAAGCCGTCACCGTCCCCGCCGACGTCGAACACGGACGGGCCGCACCGGAATCGCTCACCGACTCCCCACAGGCCCTGATCGTCGTCCCGACGCGCGAGCTGTGCCAGCAGGTGACGAACGACCTGCTGACCGCGGGCAAGGTCCGTAACGTCCGCGTGCTGTCGATCTACGGCGGCCGCGCGTACGAACCGCAGGTCGAGGCCCTCAGGAAGGGCGTCGACGTCGTCGTCGGCACCCCCGGGCGGCTGCTCGACCTGGCAGGCCAGCGGAAGCTGAGCCTGTCCGACGTACGGACGCTCGTCCTGGACGAGGCCGACGAAATGCTCGACCTGGGCTTCCTCCCGGACGTCGAGAAGATCATCCAGATGTTGCCGGCCAAGCGCCAGACCATGCTTTTCTCGGCGACCATGCCCGGCCAGGTCATCTCGCTCGCCCGGCGGTACATGACCCAGCCCACACACATCCGTGCCTCCGAGCCGGACGACGTGGGCCAGACCGTGGCGAACACCACACAGCACGCCTTCCGTGCCCACTCCATGGACAAGCAGGAGATGGTGGCCCGGATCCTCCAGGCCGAGACCCGCGAGCTCGCGATGATCTTCTGCCGTACGAAGCGGACCGCGGCCGACGTGGCGGAGCAGCTCCTCCGGCGCGGCTTCGCCTCCGGTGCGGTCCACGGGGACCTGGGCCAGGGGGCGCGCGAGCAGGCGCTGCGCGCGTTCCGCAACGGCAAGGTCGACGTCCTGGTCTGCACGGACGTGGCTGCGCGCGGCATCGACGTCGACAACGTGACGCACGTCATCAACTACCAGACGCCGGAGGACGAGAAGACCTACCTGCACCGCATCGGGCGTACGGGCCGTGCGGGCGCTTCAGGTACGGCCGTGACTCTCGTCGACTGGGACGACATCCCCCGCTGGCAGCTGATCAACAAGGCGCTGGAGCTGGGCCTCCCGGACCCGGAAGAGACCTATTCCACCTCCGCGCATCTCTACGAGGCGCTGGGCATCCCCTCGGGCACGAAGGGTGTCCTGCCGCGCAACGAGCGCACCCGCGCGGGCCTCTCGGCCGAGCAGGTCGAGGACCTGGGCGAGACGGGGCGCGGCCCCGGCCGCAGCGGCAACGGACGTGGTGGCGCACCGGCGGCGGAGCAGGCGGAGGAGCGTCCCAAGCGCGCCCGGCCGCCGCGGCAGCGTCGCCGTATGCGCAACGGTGAGCCGATCGACGGGGCGGAGGCGGCCGACAGCGGTGCGGTCACGCCCTCCCCCGCGAACGAGGACGGCGGGGCCCGCAAGCCCCGGCGCCGCCGTCGCACGCGTACGGGCGGGGGCGCGGGATCGGCTGCGCGGACGCAGGAGGGCACGGCAGCGGCCGGCGAGAAGGCCACCACCAGCACGGCCACGGCGACTGCTACCGCAACTGCTACGGGCCGGCAGCCGGACTCGGCGGCCGACGCGGACGCCAAGCCCAGCCGTCGTCGCCGCACCCGCAGTGGTGGCGCGAAGGCAGCACAGGAGCCGAAGGCGACCCCGGAGGGCTGACCTGTTTCACCGGCCGGTCTCCGGCCGGCTCTCAGCAACGCGATCGAGGCCCGGAACCCCGCGGGGGACCGGGCCTCGGTGCTGCCCGGGACCGTCCGGCAGGTCGGGGCACCACCGAGGCGGTAGCGTCCTCGCATGAGCAAGCCGCCGTTTCTCGGTCTGCCGCCAGCGGTCAGCGCGTACCGACTTGCCACTGCGCGCGGCGAGTTCGCCGTGCACGACGCGGGCGAACCCCGCCTCGGTACGGCGCTGCTGCTGCCCGGTTTCACGGGCAGCAAGGAGGACTTCATCGCTCTGCTGGAGCCTCTGGCCCTCGCGGGTTACAGGGCCCTGGCAGTCGACGGACGCGGGCAGTACGAGACGGGCGGGCCGCGCAGCGAGCCGGCGTACGCGCAGACAGAGCTCGCCCGGGACGTACTGGCCCTGACGGAGGCCTTGCGGCACAGCGATGCGGACGGTGAACGGCACGACGGGCAACGCGGAGGGACGCACCAGAAGGTGCATCTGCTGGGGCACTCGCTGGGTGGTCTCATCTCCCGGACCGCTGTGCTGCGCGACGCCGCGCCCTTCGCCTCCCTCACCCTCCTGAGCAGCGGCCCGTCAGCCGTCTCCGCGGGCCAACAGCACCGTCTGAAGCTGCTGTTGGGTGCGATGCCGGTGATGGGGATGGAGGAGATCTGGCAGGCGATGCGCGAACTGGACCCCGTCGAGGCGGCCGATGAGCAGACGTCGCCCGAGGTGGCCGAGTTCATGCACCGGCGCTGGATGGCGCACGTACCGGAGCAACTGATGTCGACTGCACAGCAGTTGATCGCGGAGCCCGACCGGGTCGACGAGCTCGCCGCAGCGGTCTCACGTACGGGCTCCGGAGAATCGCCGCTTCCCGTGCATGTGCTGTCCGGGTCGGTCGACTACGCGTGGCCGGTGCCGCTGCTGGACGACATGGCCGTACGGCTCGGCGCCGCCCGTACCGTCGTGGAGGGGGCCGGGCACTCGCCCAATGCGGAACGCCCGGAGGAGACGGCCCGCGCGATGGCGGACTTCTGGAGCGGAGTGCGCGGATGACCCGCCGCTGCCGCCGACGCCGTCAATGCCGCCGACGCCCCGCGATGACCCGCTGAGGTCAGACCTTGCCGGTGATGAACTGCTCGACGCCGTTGGCTATCTGCTGCACGGCGATGGCTGACAGCAGCATGCCCGACAAGCGGGTCACGAGCACCACACCGCCGTCCTTGATGACCCGGATGACCAGCAGCGAATAGCGCATCACCAGCCACAGCGCCACGTGGATGGCGAGGATCGCCACCCACACCGAGACGTGTCCGCCGACGCCGTCCGCGTTCTGCACGGCGAGGATGACGGAGACGATGGCGCCGGGCCCCGCCAGGAGCGGCATGCCCAGCGGTACGAGCGCGGCGTTGACGTCCTTCGTCTGGGAGGGCTCGTCTGCCTTCCCGGTCAGCAGGTCGAGCGCGACGAGGAGAAGCAGCAGACCGCCGGCGACCATCAGTGCGGGCACGGAAACGTGCAGATAGTCGAGGATCTGCTGGCCGCACAGGCCGAAGACGGCGATGACTCCGAAGGCCACGGCCGTCGCCTGCAGCGCCATTCTGCGCTGCACCTTGACCGGTCGGCCGGACGTCAGTGCGAGGAAGATCGGTGTGATGCCGGGCGGATCCATGATCACGAACAGGGTGATGAA
>DATMEI010000241.1:0-3782 GCA_035556995.1 Streptomyces sp. | reverse complement strand
TGGGCTACGCCAGCGGCGTTCTCGACTACTTTTTCCGGGGCTCTCTGGCTGTCACCGGCGTCGAATGGACGTCCAGCGGCATCACGCTCAGCGTGCAGAACACGGGCACCGAAGAGATGGAGGGCGTCTTCGACGTCTTCGCCCGCCATCAGCCGGGCAGCTCCGGGGAACGCCGCACCCGGCTGGCCGCACTCGAGAATGGAGAGCCCGTGCTTCTGGGTCCCGGCGAGGAGTGGACGTTCACGCTCATGGTCCCGGGGGAGGTCGTGCCGGCCGCCGCTCATGTGCTTGTCTTCAAGGGCCGGCTGGGGCTCGAGGAGGAGGCGGTCGTTGGTCAGGTCTTCACGGTGCCGTACGTCGAAGTGCGCCAGACCAGCTACGACGCGGACCTGGTCCCCTCATGCGTGCGGCAGCCGCCCTCGGGCGTGCTTCCCCCCTATCCAACGGGTGCGACCGCAACGGTTCGATCGGAATCGATGCGGTGCGAATGGCGCGTCGTGAACCACCGCGTGAGCGGGACGCTGGAGACGAACACCTGGCTCGACCCCGCGACCGGGCGTCGTGAGCCGGTGCTCGATCGGATCGAGGCGGAATGGATTGGCGGCGACGTTCAAGGGCCGGCGCCGCTGGTGCTGGACGGGCGTCCCGTCGGAAGCGCCTGGCAGCGGGAGGGCGACGAACAGGATCCCACCACCTTCGTCATCGCCGACCCGGTGGATCGGGGCCGATCGTATCTATACCTGCTGGTGACCTACAGGAACGGCGCATGGATCGAGGCGCACCTGCCCATTCTCACGCGGCCGGTGTCATCCCACAGCAAAACACTGGTGCTCGACAACCGCAATCTGTCCGCGCCCCAGTACCTGGTGACGTCGTCGCGGGGTGTATCAGGGCTCGTCGCCTATAACTGGCAGATCGACGGGCAGATGCGGAGACCGCTCTTCGAGGCGATCTCGCACGGCAGACTTCCCGTGCCGACCAATGAACAGACGGAACGGCGGTTCGGCGGCAGCCGCGTGTTCCTGGAGGGGCGGCGGGTGAACGAGGAATCCTACAGCGACAACGCCATAGACGACTTCGAGGCCTTCGCCAGCGGCGACGCGGCGTTCGCGCGGTACGCGGGCATAGAACCGCTGGTGAGCCCGCACCCCGAAGGGCCGGTCTATGTGCCGATCGCGGAAGTCCGCCGGAGATACCAGCCGATGGAGCGCGAGTTCCTGCGGCTCTTCGTGACGAGCAGCCCCGAGCCCTTCCTCGTCGGGCTGAGGGCGCAGAGCGATTGACCCGCGGCCCGGGCTAGGCTTCCTCGGCCACCTCCTGGCCGCGCTCCGCCTTGGCGGCGGCGATGATCTTGGTCTGCAGGTGCTGCGGCACCTCTTCGTAGTGCGAATACTCCATGTGGTAGGAGCCGCGCCCTCCGGTCGCCGACGTGAGGTGCTGCTCGTAGGTGAGCATCTCCGACATCGGCACCTGCGCGCGGATGACGGTATTCATGCCGCGTGTGTCCATGCCGGCGATGCGCCCCCGCCGGCCGTTGAGGTCGCCCATCAGGTCACCGGCGAAGTCGCTCGGCGCGTAGACCTCCACGTGCATCACCGGCTCCAGAATCGTCGGCCTGGCGCGTGCCATCGCGTCCTTGAAGGCCAGCGACCCGGCCATCTTGAACGACAGCTCGTTGGAGTCGACGGCGTGGTACGAGCCGTCGAACACCGTGGCCTTGAAGTCGACCATCGGGAAACCGGCCAGGAACCCGCGCATCCGGGCGTCCTGGATCCCCTTTTCCACCGCGGGCACGTACTGCCGCGGAATCGACCCGCCGAAGATGTCGTCCTCGAACTGGAAGTCGCTGCCCCGCGGCAGCGGTTCCACGCGGATCTTGCAGTCGCCGAACTGCCCGTGGCCGCCCGTCTGCTTCTTGTGGCGGCCGTGCGCCTCGGTGGCGGCCGTGATCGTCTCGCGGTACGGGATCCGCGGCGGCTTCAGGTTCACTTCCACGCCGAACCGGCGCTTCAGCTTGGCGACGGTAACCTCGATATGGAGCTGGCCCTGACCGGCCAGCAGCAGCTCGTGCGTCTGCGGGTCGCGGGTGTAGCCGATGGTCGGATCCTCTTCCCGCAGCCGCTGCATCGCCGTGCTGATCTTGTCCTCGTCGCCGCGGCTCTTCGGCTCAATGGCGTAGGAGAGCACCGGCTCGGGGAACTTGATCTCCGCGAACTTCACGGTGGCGGACTTCTCGGCCAGCACGTCGTTCGTCTTGGTCTCCTTCAGCTTCGCGACCGCTCCGAGGTCGCCCGCCTTCAGCTCGGGCACGTGCGTGTGGGTCTTGCCCTGGAGCGCAATCAGGTGGCCGAGTCGCTCCGCCGACTCGTGCGTGAAGTTGTGCACCGTCGTGTCCGACTTCAGCGTTCCCGACACGACCCGCAGCATCGTGATGCGCCCGGCGAACGGGTCCGCGATGGTCTTCCAGACGAACGCCATGTAGGGGCCCGTGTCGGACGCCTTGACGGTCGTGTCCGCGCCGGCCTTGTCGACGGCGGCGAAGTCGCGCTCCACCGGTGACGGCACGTACCCAACCAGCACGTCGAGCAGCGGCTGAATGCCAATGACGTGCAGCCCAGACGTGCAGACGAGCGGGAAGATCTTTCCGGCAACGGTGGCGGCGCGGAGCCCCGAGACGAGCTGCTCCTGCGTCAGCGTCCCTTCGGCGAAGAACGTCTCCATCAGACTCTCGTCCGCCTCGGCCACCATCTCAATCAGCTGTTCCCGGGCTTGCGCGGCGCGCTCCGCCATCGCGTCCGGGACGTCGCCTTCGGTCATCTTGCCGCTGCTGTCGGCCGCAAACGTGAGCGCCTTCATGCGCACAAGGTCCACGACGCCGGTGAAATTGCGCTCCTCGCCCAGCGGCAGCTGCACGGGCACGATCTCGCGGGCGCAGTCGCGGTGCAGCGACTCCAGCGTGCGCTCGAGGCTCGCGCGGTCACGCTCGAGGCGGTTCACGGCGACGATGCGCGGCAGGTTCAGGGCGGCGGCTTCCGACCAGAGCTTCTCCGTCTGGACCTCCACGCCGGCCACCGCATCGACAACCAGCAGGGCGCCCTCGACGACGCGGAGAGCCGAGCGGGCGTCGGTGAGGAAATTGGCGAAACCGGGCGTGTCGATCAGGTTGACCTTGGCCTTCTGCCACTCGGCGTGCGCCAGGCTCGACGCCAGGGTGTGCTTGCGGGCGATGGCCTCTTCGTCAAAATCGGTGACGGTGGAACCCTCGTCGACCTTCCCGAGGCGGTTGACCGCCCCGGCGGCGAAGAGCATGGCCGAGACCAGCTGGGTCTTGCCGCATCCGCCGTGGCCCACCACCGCCACGTTGCGGATGCTTGCAGCGTCGTACACCTTCATACGGGGTAATCCTCCTCACCGACCGGCGGGTCCCTGGGCGGAAACGCGGGTGAACGTTGAAGCCTGCAGCAACGGTGCACGTTCAAGCCTGCAGGAAATTCGTCTGCGGATCATAGTCACGGGGGTGCGGGGCCGCAAGGCGGGGCCCCGGACGGTGGGGCCGGGCACGGCTGAGCCTCGGGGCGGTGAAATCGCCTCAGACATTAATGTCGCCAGAAATTACGACATCAACAAATTTGTCTTCACAACGTTGTAGCCCTCGGGGCGTTCCCGCTGGACGGCCGGGCGGCGATACACACCGATCCCACCTCTTGCATTCGACCAATTCGAACACTGTTGTAGGCGTGTTGGTTCAATCACACAAATTTGTCCGCTATTTGAACGCCGCG
>DATMEI010000240.1:0-7145 GCA_035556995.1 Streptomyces sp. | reverse complement strand
TCCGGCGGCAGGTCGGTACGAGAAAGCAACGAGGGAAGGATGAACTGAGCTTCGGCAGTGGCGCCGTGATGATCGAGCCACACGAAAGCAGCCGACACCACCCCTCGGACCTGCTCCGGCGACACGTCAGCGCGAGAAAGCAACGGCTGAAGGACGAACCGAGTGTTTGCGGTGGCGCCGTGATGATCGAGCCACACGAAAGCAGCCGACACCACCTCCCGGATCTGCTCCCGCGACAGGTCAGGGCGAGAAAGCAACGGCTGAAGGACGAACCCGGTTTCGGCGATGGCACCGTGATGACGGAGCCACAGGAAAGCCGCCGACACCACCTCTCGGATCTGCTCCGGCGACAGGTCAGCGCGAGAAAGCAACGGCCGGATGACAAAGTCGGCTTCGACGCTGGTGACGTGACGACCGAGCCAGGTGAATGCGAGTGTGACGGCCTGCCCTTCGGCCTCGGGCGGCAGGTCGATACGGGACAGCAGCGGGCCGAGGACGAAGGAGGCCTCCCGCGCCCGCCCGTGGGCCTTCAGCCAGGACAACGCGGGAGGGACCAGCAGCGGAGCGCCGTCACCTGGGAGGTGACGCAGGCCCCGATAGAGGAGATGGCGGGCGTTGATGCCGGTACCGAACTCGGTGAGCCAGGGAGTGACGACTTGCTGCCAGCACTCGATGGCGGAGACGGCCCAGGGCGGCCCCGAACAGATGGCGCCCAGGGCGTAACTGCCCACATCGGAGTCATTGCGCATGACGTGGCCGATGGCAGCGGCTTTCTCGGTGAACCAGGTATCGAGTAGGGGGGAGACGGGGCCGGCACGGTCGTCGAGAGCCAAGTCGTTGACGAGGCGGCTGAGATTGCCGGCGAAACGGCCGACAGTGCGAGGACTTGTGAGGCAGCCGGCGAGCATGGCACGGGTACCGGGGAGATCCGGATCTGCGTTTCGCTCGGGCAGGATCACGTATTCCATGAGTTGGTCGGCGACCACGTCGTGGGCGACCGACAGCCCGCCGTTGTCCGACTCCAGCCAGCCGAGTGACACCAAGGTCGCCACGATGTCCTTGGCCTCCGGCACTTCACCGTCGGCCTCGGTGAGAGCTGAGTGCGCGGCCGCCGTCACTTCAGCGCGAGGCTGTGGGCAGGCCGCTGCCGCGGCCGCTGCAGCCACAAGGCCGTGTGAGGCACGGGCGGGGGTGAATGTGTCCTCGCGGCCGGGGACAGTCAGGCCGTCCTCGCTGAGTCGGCGTTCCAGCCAGCCGGACAGGTCGCCGTCGGACCGTAGCCCTGCCGACTCGGGCACGGACAACCCGGCTCTGACTCGGCGTTCGAGCTCACGGGCGACCAGCAGAGCGACGATGGGGCGGTGCCCGCAGACCGCCAGCATGCGGTCCATGCCCATCCGCTGGATGGCGGTAGGCGCCAGCACCGTCAGCGCGTTGTCGGTGACCAGTCGCTGGAACTCATCGTCCTGCCGCAACTCCACCTCGTCGAACAGCTCGTGCAGCAGCGCGCGGTCCGCCTTCTGCAGCCAGCCGGGACGCACGGAAGCGAGCAGCGCCATGTGGATGCCGCAGCGGCGGGCTTCGGGAAGGAGGCGGTGCCGCAGCGACGACAAATCGAGCTGCGACTCGTTGAGGTAGTCGACCACTACCAGCACGGGACTGCGTTCCGCGAGCACCTGTTCGGCGATCTGGTCAGTGATCGACTCGTCCTCGCCGGGCAAGACGTGCAGCACCCGCCACCCCGCTTCCAAGGCGAGTCGACCCACCTCGATGCCGGTGCGGGACTTGCCGGTGCCCGCCGCGCCGGTCAGCAGCACGCCCCTGTCAGCGGAGATCACCAGCCGCTCGAACAAGTTCTGTGGCTCGGCCGAGTGGTCCCGGCCTGGCGAGACGAAACGCAGCCGCTCTGAGGTGAGGTTCTTCTTGAAGTCGCCGAAGCCCTCGATGAGTTGCTGCTGTGGCATCACCGCCCGTAGCAGGTTGGCCGGTTCAGGGCCGGACGGTTCGACTGGCACGGTTTGGGGCCGTACACCATTGAGGACGAGTAAGCGGACGAACTCCGGGTCCTTCAGCGCTTCGGCGACCGGTTCGGCCTCCGCACTGCCGGTCCCTGCGGCGGGCAGTCTGTGTGCCTGCACCCCGATCAGCAGCCGGCCTTCCTGCGTGAACAGAGCCGTGCCAGAGATGCCCTGCCAGGAATCCTGTCCATCAGGGCCGTTCTCGGCGGGCGGGGCGGTGGTGAAAGTGAGGTCCAGCAGCCCGGACTTCATATTGGAGCCGAGCAGGACGAACCCGTCGACCTGCCGGCTGTCCCTTCGCTCCAGCCCGTCCACTTCGGCTGAGGACGGTCGCTGCGCGAACGCCGGAAAGCCGATACCCGTGAACGGTACCGTGCCCACACCGTCCGACAGGCTGCCAAGAACGACCGGTGGTACGGGACTTGGGACCGGACCTGCATCCGCAGCAGCATCGAGGCGCAGCAGCGCGAGATCCTTTCCGGCACCTCGCCACACCGGTGTCGCGGGCAGTTCGGCGCCACGGCCGCCGAGCAGGACGGTGCAAGAGAGATTCCCGCCTTCGCGGAGCAGGTGAGCCACAGTGAGGACGAGCCGGGTGCTGATCCGGTAACCGGTTCCGTACTGGACCGTCTTCCCGCGCCTGACAATGACCTCCGCTACCCGGAGCTTGTCGATCATGCTCATTCAGCGATCAGCTCGCGGGGAACAGACCTGAGACGTCCTCACCGGTCAGTACCGGTTCGCCGGTGTCCGTCTCGGCGCTCAAGCTGAGCCTGACGGTGTGCGTCTCCGCGGTTTTCGCGCCGCCCTTGCCACCCATCGAGACCACCCAGAACCGCACACCGGCGTTCGCCTCGACGGTCTTCTCGACGGCGACCTGGAGCTCCAGATCGATGGAGGCGATGCGGAAGCGCACCTCCTGCCCGGCCCCGTCGAGTCTGGCCCGGTTGATCTCGGAGCGCAGCGACGTGAGCAGATCGGTGAGTTCGACGTCCATCGAGTCCCCCGGGACGAGATAGAGCACAACAGCCGGCTGCGCCTGTGCGGTGTATGAAGTGTCGCAGGCGGTCCGGTGTTTCGTACTCGATAAGGCCGTTCCGTCATCTCCTCTCGTCCGAGCGCCGGTGTCATACGGCAAGGACGGAGGTTCTGGTGCCAGTTCAAGGCTGGCGGCGTTGCTGTTTCGGGATCAGGCCGGCGGGCCGGGCGGGAGGTTCTGGTGGCCGTGGTCGGTGAGCCAGGCCGGGTACTGGGGGTTGTTGGCGATGGCGTTCGCGTACGCCTGTTCCGCGCGGGAGAGGAGCGCCGGGCCGTACGTGGCCAGGGCGCTGTCGCGGTGCCAGACCAGGGAGTGCCGCAGGCGCAACGGCGTTCCCCGCAAGGGGCGCGGCACGATGCCCGGTGTGCTGCGGAAGGTGGCCTGGCCCAGGCCGATCGCCGCCCCGGCGACGATGAGTTCACGGGCAGCCGCCGCTTCGGCTTCGTGCTGTACGACGGCGGTGAAGCCGGCACGTGTGCAGGCGGCGGTGAACACGTCGTGGAGGCCGCTGCCCTGGCTCGGAGGCAACACCCATACGTCGTCCGCCAGTTCGCGCAGATCCAGCATCGGCTGCCCCGCCATCGGGTGCTCTTCCGGGAGGAGCACGAAAGCCGGCTCGACGGCCACCACTTGCTGCTCCACCTCCCCGCGTTGTGGTCGCGGCTTCCCCTCGTACTCCACGAGCGCGCCCAGGTCCTGCTGCCGGGCGGCGACGAGGTCGATGACGGTTGCGACGTCGGCCTCCGTGCGCAGCTTCGCGTCCGCACCGGGGAAGAGCTCCCGCAGCGGGTCCAGCAGCCGGACCATCAGCGGTCCCGGGTTGGCGACGTAGCGCAGGGCCAACCGGCCGTCGGAGAAGCCGAGATGGGACAGGACTTCCTGCTGCACCGAGTCGAGCTGCGGCAGCAGATCGCGGGCCTTCGCGATGACCAGCTCCCCCAGGGCCGTCGGGCTGGCGCCGCCCCGGTGGCGTACGAAGAGCGGGCCGCCCAGCATGCGCTCGATGCGCTGCAACTGCGCCGTCAGGGAGGGCTGGGACAGCCCGAGCGCGGCAGCTGCCCTGGTCAGGCTCCCGGCATCCGCCACTGCCCGGATCACTCGCAGGTGGCGCACTTCGAGGTCCATCACACGATGCTATGGCTACTCGGGATGAGCAGGGAGTGACGAGGAGCGGGCATCGTGTCGTCGGGCGCCCGACCACCCCCCACTGGTCGGGCGCCCGACCCCCCCCACAGCCCCCCACACCCCCCACCGCGAGGAGCAATCGCATGCTCACGTCGCATCCCCTTCCCGCGTCCCGCGCCAGGGAGCAGGCCCACGAGATCGCTCAGTTGCTCCTGCGCCATCAGCGGAGATCGGACAGATCCGAACAGCCCGGCCAGTGCCGGGAGTTGCCCTGCCCGGACTGCCGGAGCACGCAGAGCGAGGTGATCGAGGCGTTCGTACGTGCCGGCCGGCCCGTGCGTCTGGTGCTGCCCGCCTTCCCCGGCAAGTCACCGAACCGCGCCAAAGTACTGGGCACCCTCCCGGACATGGCGGAGGAACTGGCTCTCGGCTTCCTCGACTCCCTCACGGGACGGATCCGGCAGATCTATCCGCCGGGCGCCGAGATCGTGATCTGCTCCGACGGCCGCGTCTTCAGCGACGCGGTCCGGATACCGGATGACGACATCACGGCGTACCACCGGGAGTTGCGCACGATGATCGCCGCACTCCCCCACCGGGCCGTCTCGCTCTTCACGCTCGACGAGGTCCCCGAATTCGCCGGGCTCAGTCACGACGACATGCGCACCGTCCTCACCGAACGTCACGCCGTGCCGCTGGAACAGCTCCGCAGCCGCGTACAGCAGGGCGAGGAGTTGCCGCTCTACCGGGCCATCACCCGCTTCCTCTTCGAGGACGGCAACACACCGGAATACAGGGGAAGTCGGGCCGCGCTCCAGCGGGACGCGCGGATCCGTGCGTACGTCGTCATCCAGCGCAGCAAAGCGTGGGGCGAGTTCCTCGCCGGGCAGTTCCCCGGCTCCGTACGGCTGTCCATACACCCGCAGCCCTGCTCCGCGGCCAAACTGGGCATCCACCTGGGCAAGTCGACCGGCACGTGGCTCACCCCGTGGCACGGCGTCGCCGTGGACATCGGCGGACGGCTGGTGCTGATGAAACGGGCGGAGGCCGAGGGGCTGAACTGCGATCTCGTCGAGCGCGGCGGCCGGCCGAGTCACTACGTGGTGCGTGAGCCGGTCCGCTCCGTGCATGAGGACGACACCGCCCGCCGTACGGCCCTGGACGCGACGGCCGTCACCGTTCCCGACGCACCGAAGGAGTGGTGACCGTGACCGCCCACACCCACACCCACACCCCCGGCACCCCGGCTGCCCGCCCACCCCTCGCCGCCTTCGGCGCCCTCATCGAAGCCGAGTCGCCGGAGCAACGGCTGGACGGGCCGCCCGTCGAGGAGATGCGCGAACTGGTCCGCGCCCACCACCTGTTGCTCCTGCGGGGCTTCCCGGCTTTCGCGGACGCCGAGGAGCTGACCGCGTACTGCGCACGCTGGGGCGAAATCAGCATGTGGCCCTTCGGCGCGGTCCTCGAACTGGTCGAGCACGAGAACCCCGAGGACCACATCTTCGACCACCGTCACGTACCTCTGCACTGGGACGGCATGTACCGCCCCCAGGTACCCGAGTTCCAGCTCTTCCACTGTGTGAGCGCACCGGGGCACGACCAGGGCGGCGGCACGGTCTTCTCCCAGACCTCCGCCGTCCTCCGCGACGCCGAACCGGCCGTACGGGCGCAGTGGGAACAGGTCACCGGGACTTACCGCCGCAAGATGGAGTACTACGACAGCACCGCCGTCTCACCGGTGGTGACCGCACACCCCGTCACGGGCGAGCCGGTGATCCGCTACAACGAACCGGTCGCTCCCGACGACGAGTTCATCAACCATCCGAACCTGGAGTTCACCGGCATCCCCGCGGACCGCCTGGACGAGTTCCACCGCACTCTGGGCAGAGCTCTGCGCGCCCCTGAGCACGCGTACACGCACCGGTGGCGTACGGGCGACCTCGTCATCGCCGACAACTACACGCTGCTGCACGGCCGGGAGGCGTTCACCAGCCGCGCGCCGCGCCATCTGCGCCGTGTGCACGTACTCGGTGATCCCCCGCTCGAGAACCCGGCGCTGCGCAGCAGCTGACAGCCGTCGGGCAGGTGCCCCTGCCCCGAGATGTGACCCGCAGGCCCTCCTTGCTCAGGAGGGCCTGTTCTCGTGGCTCCTCGTCTCCGCGGGAGCGATTCGCGGTCGGACTTGACGTAACTATTCTCTCAGGTAATAGTCGACCCATGTCCACCGCAGCACACGTTCTGCTCGCGCTGCTGGCCGACGGGCCGTTGCACGGGTACGACCTCAAGAAGGCGCACGACCAGCGCTTCCCCCGCAGCAAGCCCCTCGCGTTCGGGCAGGTCTACGGCACGCTCGCCCGCCTGGAACGCGACGGATTCGTCGAGCAGGCCGGTCAGAGCCGTGACGGCGGCCCCGACCGGACGCAGTTCGCGCTCACCGGGACCGGACGGGACCGGCTGAAGGGCTGGCTCGCTCAGATCGAGACGCCCGCCCCGCACGTGGGCAGTGCCCTCATCGCCAAGGTCGTCGTCGCGCTGCTGGTCGCCGACACCGACGAGGCACGCAACTACCTGACGGAGCAACGCCGGGCGCACACCACGCGGTTGCGCGAGCTGACCGCGCTCAAGACCGACCCGGCGGCACCGATCGGCGACGTCGTCACCGCCGACTTCGCCATCGCCCACATCGACGCGGACCTGCGCTGGATGCAGACCACGCTGGACCGCGTCACCGACCTGCACCGGGAGGTGCACTCATGACGTTCCTTCAAGCCCGCGGGGTCGTGAAGTCCTACGGACGCACGCCCGCACTCCGCGGAGTCACCGTCGAAGTGGCGGAAGGCGAGATCGTCGCCGTCACCGGCCCCAGCGGCTGCGGCAAGTCGACGCTGCTGCACTGTCTTGCAGGCATCCTCGTGCCCGACGCCGGCGAGGTGCACTACCGCGACCAGCGTATGGACGCCTGG
>DATMEI010000239.1:0-5306 GCA_035556995.1 Streptomyces sp. | reverse complement strand
CCCTCGGGCCTTGGCGGCCCTGGTGATGCCCCTAACGGTCCAGGCCGAGGGTGTACGCCGCCCCGGTACCGGCGAGGAAGAGTGCGCCAGCGCGAGGAGCAGGGAGGGACGCAGCGCGAAGAGCAGGAAGGGCGACAGCAGGCAGCCGGCGAGCGGCAGCACCAGACGTTCACGCGCGGCCGGTCTCAGCAGCCCGCCGGCCGCCAGTTCCGCGGCCACCGCGCCCACCGGCATGGCGGCCAGCAGCAGTCCGACGCCGGCGGGGCCCGAGCCGATCTCGGCCGCGTAGGGCGCGGCCAGGCCCTCCGACAGGACGAGGAAGGCGGGCGGCAGCCAGCACAGCGCGAGCAGCCCCCGCACCCGCCGGTCGGCGAAGAGAGCGCGGGTGCCGCCGCGTACGCGCTCGATCGCGAGCGGGGGACGCGAGAGGGCCCCCAGGCGCAGCAGCGCGGCGGAGAGGAGGAACCCGCCGACGGTCAGCAGCAGCGCGGTGCGCGGAGTCAGCTGCAAGCAGGAGCAGCCCTGCCGCGGCGAACCCGGCGATCTGGGCGGCCTGCGCGGAGATCCTGATCAGCGAGCGCCCGAGGACGAAGGCGTCGCCCTCCAGGATCTCGCCGAGCCCGGCCGCACGTACGCCGGCGAACAGCGGCTGCACGAAGGCGGAGACGGCACGCAGCGCCAGCAGCCCGGCGAGCGGCATGCCGGGCAGCACCATCGCGGCGACGCACACCGCGCAGACCAGGTCGCAGCCCACCAGCACCCGCCGTGCCGGAAAACGCTCGGCGACCGGTGCGAGGAGCGCACCGCCCAGCGCCTGCGGAAGGAAGCCGAGCGCGAACGTGAGCGCGGAAAGCAGGGGCGAGGCGGTGTCCGCGTACACCAGGACCGGCAGCGCGACATGGGCCACGACGCTGCCCAGCAGGGAGAGCCCGTGCGCGGCGAGGACGAAGCGGAACTCCCGCACCCGGAAGACCCCGCGGTAGCCATCGCCGGGCGGGGCCGCACCGTGCTTCCGCGGATCGTGCCCGTCGGGGCGGGACTCCGTACGGCCGGCGTCGCCCGGTCCGGTGCGAGAAGGCATGCCGGGAGCCTGTCGCGGCCCACGGGCGGTCTCTAGTCTTTCGGCACACGGCGAATCACGGAGGGGGGCGGGCCATGCCTCATCATCTGCGCTTCGGCACCGAGGACTTGATGCGCTGCCGGTTCGCCCTCTCACCGCTGTGCGAGACGCACGAGGCCGTACGCACCCTGCGGCGCACCGAGCGGCACAGCTATCACCTGCCGTGGCTGCGCAGGATCCACAGCGCCGTAGCAGAGCTCGACCTCACACCGCTGTGGCTGCTGATGCCGAAGACGGGCGGATACACCCCGGACTTCCTCGGACCGCCGCCCGCGACCTCCAGCGGTCCGCCTGCATCGGTCGGCGACGAACTGGAGCAGGTACGCAAGACCGACCCGGCGCTGGCCCACACGGAGATCGCCCGTTCGCTGGCGTGCACGCCCGGCGCCGCCGACTCCCCCCGTGGCAGGGCGATGCTGGCGGACCCGGCCCGTGCCGTACGGGAGCTGGCAGATCTGACGGAGCAGGCGTGGGAGGCGCTGCTCGCCCCGGACTGGCCACGGCTGCGGGATCTGCTGGATTCCGACATCGCTTATCGCGCACGGCAGTTGGCGGAGGGAGGTCTGGAACGGCTGTTCCCGGATCTGCACCCCGGGCTGACCTGGAACGCGGGCACGCTCTCCGTACGTACCAAGTACCGGGGCCCGATGGTGCAGGAGTTGAGCGGACGCGGAGTGCTGCTGCTGCCGAGCGTGTTCGTCTGGCCGGATGTGGTCAGCGGCTTCGCCCCGCCCTGGCAGCCCGCCGTCATCTATCCGGCGCGCGGCGTGGGCAACCTGTGGCAGCGGCCCACGCCCGATTCCGCGCAGGCGCTGGCGCGGCTGCTCGGCGCCAACCGGGCCGCCGTGCTCGGCGAGTTGGACGACCCCGCCTCGACGACGGCGCTGGCGGCCCGTCTCGGACTCGCGCCCTCGTCGGTCTCCGCGCACCTCACGGCGCTGCGCGACGCGGGACTGCTGATCTCACGCCGCGTACATCACCAAGTGCTCTACGAGCGCACGCCGCTGGGCATCGCAATGCTGGCCGGTGGCGCGCCAAGCGACGGCGCTCCCAGCGGAGGCGCTCCGGGGGGTCAGTCAGCCAAGTGACGGTCGACCGACTCCACCTTCGCTGTGAGCCCGTCCGTCACGCCCTGCCTGATGTCGGCCTTGAGCACGAGCGATACGCGCGGGGCCCGCTCCTCGACGACGGCGACCGCCTTGCGTACGACCTCCATGCACGCATCCCAGTCGCCTTCCAGCGAGGTGAACATGGCGTCGGTCCGGTGCGGCAGCCCCGACTCGCGTACGACCCGCACCGCATCGGCGACGTACTCACCCACGTCCTCGCCCACGCCGATCGGCGTCACCGAGAAGGCGACGATCATGAATCGGCCTTGCCCGGTGCCTTCTCCTTGCGCGCGCGGGCGGCGATCACGCCTGCCTCCTCCTCGCGCCGGAGGAGCTTGTCGGCGAAGAAGCCGCCGGCCGGCAGGACCGACAGCGCGAAGAACAGGGCAGCGCGTCCGAGCGGCCACCGGACGCGGTTCCAGGCGTCCGCCCAGAAGAGCACGTAGAGGACGAAGAGCACGCCGTGCACGGCGCCCATCACCGGCACACCGTTGAACTCGGTCGTCCGCTTCAGTACGGAGCAGACGAGGAGCAGCAGGAAGGAGATCGCCTCGGGGGCAGAGACCAGACGGAGGCGGCGAAGGGCGGAGACCGACTTCGGCGCGAGGCCGGTCGGGGTTTCCAGGATGGCCACGGGAGATCCTCGATCGTTTGTGAAGGGACGCACAAGCACTGCCCATTGTGGCAGCCCCTGCCGCCGCCCAACCAGCCCAGGGTAGGTTTCCCGTGTGGCTCAGTTCCGACTTCACAGCGCGAAGGTGCTCGCCGTCTCGATGACGGGCGATGCCGTAAAAGCGAAGAACGGGTCGATGGTCGCCTACGACGGCCAGATGGCCTTCAAGAAGATGTCCGGCGGCGGTGAGGGCCTGCGCGGGATGGTGGCCCGGCGCCTCACCGGCGAGCAGATGACGGTCATGGAGGTGAAGGGGCACGGCACGTGCTACTTCGCCGACCGCGCCAGCGACATCAACCTGGTCCAGCTCAACGGCGAGACGCTGCACGTCGAGGCCAGCAACCTCCTGTGTACGGACGCGGGTCTGCGCACCGGCACGACCTTCACCGGGCTGCGCGGGGCCTCACAGGGCAACGGCCTGTTCACGACGACGGTCGAGGGCACCGGGCAGGCCGCCCTGATGTCCGCGGGCACAGCGGTGGTGCTGCGCGTCGCGCAGGGCATGCCGCTGCAGGTCGACCCCGGGGCGTACATCGCACATCAGGGGAATCTCCAGCAGAACCTCCAGTCCGGAGTGAACTTCCGCACCCTCATGGGAGAGGGCTCCGGGGAGTCCTTCCAGATCCGCTTCGAGGGCGACGGACTGGTGTATGTGCAGCCCAGCGAGCGCAACACGTTGGGAGGCGATGTGTGATGCCGTTCCGCGAGATCGGCTCGAAGATGGTCGAGGCCCAGGTGATGCCGGGGCAGCGGATGTTCAGCCAGCGCGGCGCGATGATCGCCTACACCGGCGAGGTGCGCTTCACGCCCAACATGCAGGGCGGGCAGGGCGGCGTGATGTCCATGATCGGGCGGCGCGTGGCCAACGAGGCGACCCCCCTGATGACCGTGGAAGTTCCCCTCGGGCCCGGCGGCCCTGGGGAGACCCCATCGGGCACGGTGATGTTCGGGCACGGCGGTCACCACGTCGAGGTGATCAACCTGGACGGCGACACCCTCTGCGTCGAGGCCGACCGGCTGCTCGCCTTCGACGGGACGCTGGAGCAGGGCACGCTCTTCCTCGGCTCGGACGGCGGCGTGATGGGCATGGTGCGCGGACAGGTCACCGGCCAGGGTCTGTTCACCACGACGCTCAAGGGCAAGGGCGCGGTGGCGGTGATGGCGCACGGCGGCATCATCCAGCTGCCGATCACCCCGGAGCAGCCCGTACACGTGGACCCGCAGGCGTACGTGGCCCACTACGGCGACGTGAGGAACAAGCTGTCCACCGCGCTCGGCTGGCGCGACATGGTCGGCCGCGGCTCGGGCGAGGGCTTCCAGCTCGAACTCTCCGGGAACGGAGCCGTGTTCGTACAGGCAAGTGAGGAGAAGCTGTGACCACCGCTCCGCAGATCCTGGACGTCACGACTCTTCCGTCCGACGACAACGTCAACCCGTACACCTTCTGCGTGGACCTCAACGGCCAGTGGTTCCTGCAGAAGGGCAAGATGATCGCCTACTACGGGCAGATCGACTTCAACGGCGTGGGCCACGGCCACCTCGACCGTCTCGTGGCCACGAGCTTCCACTCGCCGCTGCACGCCTCGGACTGGGTCGTCGCCGAGGGCCACGGCAAGATGCTGCTCGCCGACCGCGCCTTCGACGTCAACTCCTACGACCTGGAGGACGGCAACCTCAGCGTCCGCTCAGGCAATCTGCTGGCCTTCGAGCCGACCCTCTCCCTGAAGCAGTCGATCGTCCCGGGCTTTCTCACCCTCATCGGGACGGGCAAGTTCGTCGCCGCATCCAACGGGCAGGTGCACTTCGTCGAGCCGCCCGTACGCGTCGACCCGCAGGCCCTGGTGGGCTGGGCGGACTGCCCCTCTCCCTGCCACCACTACGACCACGGCTACCTCAAGGGCGTACTGGGCGGAATCCGTGCCATGACGGGCATCGGCGGCGCCTCCGGCGAGGAGCACCAGTTCGAGTTCGTGGGTGCCGGCACCGTGCTGATCCAGTCCACGGAGGTGCTGATGGCGGAGCAGGCGACGGGCGCGGTCCCGCACGAAGCGGGCGTACCGGGCGGCGGGCAGCACGGAGGCCAGCAGCGGGGCGGCCAGAGTCCGCAACTGCCCGGCCAGCTGGGCGGCCTCCAGCGACGGTTCGGGCTTTGAGTGCTGTGAATGCTGCGACGTCCGGGAGCACATCAGTGCGGGCTTCGGACAAGCCCTGGGTAGAGTCTCCTGGTATGGACACCGACAACGGCACTCGTTGGCTCACCGGGGACGAGCAGCAAGCATGGCGCATCCACCTGGACGTCAACCGACTGCTCATGTACCAGCTGGAGCGTGACCTCCAGCCGTTCGGCCTGACCATGAACGACTACGAAATCCTGGTCAACCTCTCCGAATCCGACGAGCACCGG
>DATMEI010000238.1:0-4387 GCA_035556995.1 Streptomyces sp. | reverse complement strand
CCGATCACGCCTAAGCTGCTGAAATTCAGCGTTCCTAGCAGCACCTGAATCGAAGACAGTCCCGCCTGCGGACTCCTTTGCCTGTTGGACCGCTGCCTTCGCGGCCAATTCAGCCACTCTGGTAGCGGACTTTCCCTGAGCGTAGATGGCAATTGCGCCAACGATAGCCCCCAAGAAACCAAAACCCGCTGTGATCAGAGGATCTGCAACAGCATCCGAGATCGCGGCATACCGCATAAATTCCTCCCATCTTGAGACTCATGCGCTGCAGTATTGGCGTTTGCCTTGCCAGGAGGTGCAAACTTCAAGGCTTCCTCTATTTTTAGAATGGCACGAGTCATGACGGCGCGCATTCCGGGCGGTGATGGATGACGTATCCTGCTTCGATTGCAGGGGGAGAGTCACGCTAAGCCAATGACACCAGGTTGGTGTAACGGCTTTGGGCCGGAGCTGCCTTGGGGCGAGAGATCGGAGGCTCGTAAGCTTCCCGCGACTCGGGCAGTCTCCTGACCTGCCCGCAATAGCCCGACGTGAGCCCCTGATCTTAGAGGCTCGCCCCAAGGTGGCTGCCTAAAGCCGCGGAACCGGCCGTCCAGCCACGATGGCGCCCATTCTCTGAGGCTCGCTGTCGCGCGCGGGCCGGCGGCCGGGCCGGGCCGGAGCGGGGCGGAGACAGGAGCGTCGGCCCGGCGGCGAGCCGGGCCGCGCGGCGAGCGGAGCGAGCTCTTGAGTAAGTAAGGAAAGTCCTACCGCGCCGTCTTGTCAGGGAAGTTGGGGCGTGCCGGTCTCCCACGGTTCGATACGTCGGCAGTCGTGGCCCCGCTTGGCCTGCGCGCCGACTCGGTCGCCGGTGGCGAACATGTAGTCCGTGGCGTGGAAGATGCCGATGCGGAGGAGACCCTGCAACTGGCGAAGATCCGCGATCTTCGCCAGGATTTCGCCAAACGATCTACAGGAAGATTCTGAACACGCGTCAGGGCTGGTGTCGTATACCAAGACACCAGCCCTGACCTGCTGTTTCTTCTGTCGGGGTGGCGGGATTTGAACCCACGGCCTCTTCGTCCCGAACGAAGCGCGCTGCCAAGCTGCGCCACACCCCGAAGCAACGCGCACCACTCTAGCCCAGCCGGACGCCGAGGCGAAATCCGGATTCCCCGGGACGGCAGGCCATGACAGCCCCGGCCCGGACCGGCGCCGGCCCCGCGCCGGCCCCGCACCTGCCCCCGTCCCGTCCCCGTCAGGGGCGTGCCGTGAGCGTCAGCAGGGTGGCCTCCGGCGGGCATGCGAAGCGGATCGGGGTGTAGCGGTTGGCGCCGCAGCCCGCGGAGACGTGGAGGTAGGAGCTCCGGCCGCCCGCGCGGTGGGTCGAGAGGCCCTTCACGCGGTCGGTGTCCAGGTCGCAGTTGGTGACGAGGGCGCCGTAGAACGGAACGCACAGCTGCCCGCCATGCGTGTGACCGGCGAGGATCAGCGGATAGCGGTCGGCGGTGAAGGCGTCCAGGACGCGCAGGTACGGGGCGTGGACGACCGCGAGGGAGAAGTCGGTGCCCGTCTCCGGGCCGCCGATCACCGAGCTGTAGCGGTCCCGCTTGATGTGGGGGTCGTCGAGGCCGGTGAGGCCGATCTCCTGGCCGGTGTCGAGCTTGAGTCGTCCGCGGGTGTTGCCCAGGCCGACCCAGCCCGCCTTGTCGAAGGCGTCGCGCAGGCCCTCCCACGGGTTGTGTACGGCGCCGACAGCGGGCGGGTTGCCGTTCAGTCCGTGCTGTCCGCTGGCCTTTTCGAGCAGGTAGCGGGCCGGGTTGCGCAGCTTCGGCCCGTAGTAGTCGTTGGAGCCGAAGACGTACGCGCCGGGGAGGTCCATGAGCGGCCCCAGCGCGTCCAGCACCTCGGGCACGGCTTCGGGGTCGGAGAGGTTGTCGCCCGTATTGATGACGAAATCGGGGCGCAGCCCAGCCAGGGACTGGAGCCAGCGCTGCTTCTTGCGCTGCCCGCTCACCATGTGGACGTCCGAGATGTGCAGCAGGCGCAGCGAGTGCATGCCCCGCGGCAGTACGGGGACGGTGACGCGTCGAAGGCGGAAGGAACGGGGCTCGACGGCCGCTGCATAGCCGACGCAGGCCGCGCCGAGTGCCGTCAAGGTGAGGGGGATTCCGTATCGAGCGCGCATGCGCCCATGCTCGCAGACCCTCCCTCCCCCTCGCACTCGGCGGCCTGAAGCCCGGACGGGCCGCCGGGCCGTATTCCGCGGTGCGATCCAGCGCGCATGAGGGATGATGGCCACCGAAATCTCTGGAGGACACGAAGACGCTATGACTACGCTCAAGTCCCGGCTGCAGGACGACCTGACCGCAGCGATCAAGAAGCGCGACGAGCTGCGTTCCGCCACCCTCCGTATGACCCTCACAGCGATCACGAAGGAAGAGGTCGCGGGCAAGTCGGCTCGCGAACTCTCCGACGACGAGGTGCAGTCGGTGATCACGCGTGAGGCGAAGAAGCGCCGGGAGGCGGCGGAGGCGTTCGCCGGGGGAGGACGCGACGCGCAGGCCGAGCGGGAGCTCGCGGAGGGCGAGGTACTCGCGGACTATCTGCCCAAGCAGCTGACGGACGAGGAGCTGGACGCGCTCGTCGGCGAGGCAGTCGCGGAGGCGCAGGCCGGTGGTGCCGAGGGGCCGCGCGCCATGGGTGCGGTCATGAAGATCGTCAACCCGAAGGTGTCGGGGCGTGCGGAAGGCGGACGGGTCGCTGCGGCGGTCAAGAAGCGGCTGGCGGAGGGCTGAAGCCTCTCCCGGTGACGCAACTCGGCCGCCGGTACGAGCACTTGCAGCTCCACGTGCAGCTCCACGTTCTGCACTTGCCGCACGTACCGCATCGGCCGGACAGTACGTACGCGTAAGGGGCGCCCTCCCAAGAGGACGCCCCTTACTGCGTGTTCTGCCAGCTCCGTCAGCTCGGCCTGTTCTGCCAGCTCCGCCAGCTGTCCGTCGGTGCTACGGGCCGCCCGCCCCGCCGCTGCGGCCGCCGTTCCCGTTGCCGCCGAAGCCCCCACCGCCGTTCGTGCCGGCCGTCGCACCCGAGTCCGCACCGCCGTTGCCGCCGCCGCCGATGAAGTCCGGCGGCAGAGTGATGTCCGGCCAGGGCTCGCCCGGGTCGTCGTCATCGTCGTCCGGCGGCTTCGGCTTGTCCCTGCCCTTGTCGTCGTCCTTGTCGTCCTTGATCGGGATGTGGTTGAAGCCAGGGGCGGGTTCACCGTCCAGCGCCCCGGCCATCGCGTCCCGCCAGATGGGCCCGGGCACTTCACCGCCGAAGACCTTGTCGTGGTAGACGCCGCCGATGGAGATGTCGGTCATCTGCGTCTTGTGCGCGGGGTCGCCGACCCAGACCGCGCCGGACATGTTGGGTGTGTAGCCCACGAACCATGCGGCGTAACGCTGGTCTGTCGTACCCGTCTTGCCCGCGCTGTCACGGCCGCTCAGTCCGGCCTTCTGCCCTGTGCCGTCCTCGACGACGCCGCGCAGCAGCGAGTTGACGGTGTCCGCCGTGCGCTGGCTCATCGCGCGTGTGCACGAAGTCTTCGGTACGGGCAGCTCCTTGCCGCTCGCGTCGGTGATCGACTTCAGTGCGACGGGCGTGCAGCGCACCCCGCGGTTGGCGAAGGTGGCGTACCCCTCGGCCATCGTCAGCGGTGACATCTCCTGCGTGCCCAGGGTGATCGACGGCACCTGGTCGATCGTCTTGCCGTCGGCCCGCTGGATCCCCATCTTCTTCGCCATCTCGGTGACGGGGCACACGCCGGTCTCGCTGATGAGCGAGACGAAGTAGGTGTTGACCGACTTCGCGGTCGCCTCCTTCATCGCGTATGGGCCGACCTCCCGCCGGTTCTCGTTTTCCACCGGGGCTTTGCCGCTCCATTGGCCCTTGCACGTCTGCACAGGCGAGGGGTACTCCATCTTGTACGGCGACGGGTACTTCTTGTAGACGCTCATGCCCCGCTCCAGCGCCGCTGCGGCGATCACCGGCTTGAACGTGGAGCCCGGCTGGTAGCCCGCGCCGCCGCCCATGTCCTGGTCCACCGACAGGTTGATCTGCGTCTCGTTCTTGCCGAAGCCGTACGGACGCGACTGACCCATCGCGAGGATGCGGCCGGTGCCGGGTTGGACGATGGACGCGGCGGTCGCCACCTTGTCCGACTTGTTCACATGGCCCTTCACAGAGGCCTCGACCGACTTCTGCGCCTTGGGGTCAAGGGTCGTCCTGATCGTCAGGCCGCCCTGGTTCCACCTCTTGGCGCGGGCCTTGTGCGTCTTGCCGAACGCCGGGTCGTTGAGCACCACTTCACGTACGTAGTCGCAGAAGAAGCCCGCACCGTGCGAGGCGGTGATGCACCCGT
>DATMEI010000237.1:0-2462 GCA_035556995.1 Streptomyces sp. | reverse complement strand
GCCGGAGTGCCGGAGTCCGTATCACCATGCGGGACGGTGAATGACTCCGCCCCTGCACCGGGCGCGAGACGCCGCTGTTGGCAAGGGAGTTGAACACATCTGTACCCCTTCGTGCCAATCATGCCCGCAGGGAGTGACAGACCGATGACCCTGTGCCACGTTGCAGGTATGGACGCACACTCAGCGCTCACGGGCCACGCACAACGTGTACACACCGTCTTCTGTCCCATCGTCCCGCCGCACGTCCTGGATCATCTCTCCCGCTCGGGCGACCCGACGCTGTACGAACCGGCTCGCCGCACCCTGGAGCACGACGCCCTGCAACGCACCCGTCGCCGCATCACCACCGTCCGCATGACCGCGGGCACGGCCGCGCCCCGGGCCGGTGAGGACGCCGAGAAGAAGCCGCAACGCACGATCAGTGACGCCGGTCACAAGGAGACGCTGCCGGGCACGAAGGTGCGCTCCGAAGGTGAGGGGCCCACAGAGGACGCCAGCGTGAACCGCGCGTACGCCGGTCTGGGTGCCACCTTCGAGCTCTACCTCAGCGTCTTCTCCCGCTATTCGATCGACGACGCGGGCATGCCGCTGGACGCGACGGTCCACTACGGCGAGAACTACGGCAACGCCTTCTGGGACGGCGAACGCATGGTCTTCGGAGACGGCGACGGCGAGGTCTTCCGTGACTTCACGCTGCCCGTCGACGTCATCGGCCACGAACTGACCCACGGCGTCACCCAGCACACCGCGAATCTCGCCTACTTCGGCCAGTCCGGCGCGCTGAACGAGTCGGTCTCCGACGTCTTCGGCTCCCTCATCAAGCAGTACGGACTCGGCCACACCGCCGAAGCCGCGGACTGGCTCATCGGCGACGGCCTGTTCACCGACCGGGTCGAGGGCACGGCCCTGCGGTCGATGAAGGCACCCGGCACCGCGTACGACGACGACGTCCTCGGCAAGGACCCGCAGCCGGCGACCATGGAGGACTACGTACACACCGGATCCGACAACGGCGGCGTGCACATCAACTCCGGCATCCCCAACCACGCCTTCTACCAGCTGGCCACGGAGCTGGGCGGGAACGCCTGGGAGCGTGCGGGGCAGATCTGGTACGACACCCTCACCTCGGGCGACCTCACCCCCGACGCGGATTTCGCCGCCTTCGCGGGCGTCACCGTCTCCGCCGCCACCTCCCGCTACGGCGACGGCAGCCCGGAGCGCGAGGCCGTGCTCAAGTCGTGGTCCGTGGTGGGCGTTTCACCGGCTGACGCCGGCTGAGGCTCCGTCCGGCGCCGTGGACAGCGGCACGGCCGGGGTGTACTGAACCGGGGCGGACCGGATCGAGGGCGCCGGTCCGGCCCGGTTCAGTACGGACAACGGGAGAATTCGCCGCCGCAGCGCGAGGATGGCCGTATGCGTATCACCGTCACCCGCACCGGCGGCTTCGCGGGCATGACCCGCCGGGCCACTCTCGACACCGACGAGCGGCCGGACGCCGCCGAGTTGACCGCTCTCGCCCGTACCGCACTCACCGAGGGCCGCGGCGCGGCCGTCACGGGCGTACCGGACGGCTTCCACTACGAGATCGACGTGGACGGCGAAAGCGCTCACTGCGCCGACCCCCGCCTCACCGACGCCCAGTCGGCACTGGTCAGGAGAGTGCTCAAGGAAGGCGCCTAGGGCGGGAACCCTAGAAACCCAGCCTGCGCAGCTGCTTGGGGTCGCGCTGCCAGTCCTTGGCGATCTTCACATGCAGATCCAGGTAGACGGGCGTACCCAGCAGCGCCTCGATGTGCCCGCGCGAGGTCGTGCCGACCTCCTTGAGCCGCTTGCCCTTCGGGCCGATGACGATGCCCTTCTGGCTGGGCCGCTCCAGGAAGATGTTGGCATGGACGTCGAGCAGCGGCCGGTCGGCCGGCCGGTCCTCGCGCGGCAGCATCTCCTCGACCACGACCGCGATGGAGTGCGGCAGTTCGTCCCGTACGCCCTCGAGCGCGGCCTCGCGGATCAGTTCGGCGACCATGACCTGTTCGGGCTCGTCGGTCAGATCACCGTCCGGGTAGAGCTGCGGGCCCTCGGGGAGCAGCGGCGCCAGGAGATCCGCGAGCAGCGCGATTTGGCTGCCCTCGGTCGCCGAGACGGGGACGATTTCCGCCCACTCGATGCCGAGTTCCTTGCCGAGCCGGTCGATGGCGAGCAGCTGCGTCGCGAGCGCCTGGGAGTCGACGAGGTCCGCCTTGGTGACGACGGCGACCTTGGGGGTGCTCTTCTTCAGCCCCGCCAGTTCGGCGGCGATGTAGCGGTCGCCGGGGCCCAGCTTCTGGTCCGCGGGGAGGCAGAAACCGATCACGTCGACCTCGGACCAGGTGGTGCGGACCACGTCGTTGAGGCGCTCGCCCAGCAGGGTGCGGGGTTTGTGCAGGCCCGGGGTGTCGACGACGATCAGCTGCGCGTCGGGGCGG